>CALFSW010000350.1 GCA_937916505.1 uncultured Verrucomicrobiales bacterium
GTTCCATTCAGGGTTTCGCCGATGAAACCGGGCACGGCACCCACGTGTCCGGGATCGTTTGGTCGGAGCTGATCGCGCGCACTCCGGAACACCCTCCTGGTTAGCTGATGCGGCCGGTCGTGATCGCCTGCAGGTCGAAAAAATTGCTCCAAGCACTTGCGAAAATTCAAGAGTTCAAGAAGGCCGGGCATCAGGTTCCCGTCGTGCTTTGTGCCTTTTCCATGACACGCGTGGCCTCTTTAACCGCCAACCAGCCAGTAAATCGGCTGGGGCCAAATTCCAAGAATCACCACAATGCCGGTGAGAATGGCGATGATGTTGAGAGAAAGCGGAGAGATCTTGATAGGGGCTTCATCGAGAGACTGTCTCCAATACATCGCGCGAATGACCTGAAAGTAATAGTAGAATCCGGCGGCAACCCCAATGAAGCCAAGAATAACCGGGACCCAAAGACCACCGGTGACAGCCATTTTGAAGGCGAGGAATTTCCCCCAGAAACCAGCAGTCAGGGGAAGCCCTGCAAGCGCGCCAATGATGATCGCTGTCATGAGCGCAAGGATGGGGCTTCTTTGACCCAAACCCTCGAACGCGGAAATGTCATCAGATCCCGTATTCCGGTGAATGACGGAAAGGATGAAGAATGCCGCAAAGGTCATGACGAGATAAATCGCGAGATAGAAGGCGACGACTTCTTTTGATGTCAGGTCATTTCCGGCGTTCCAAGCAGCCAAGGGCAAAAGGATGAAGCCGGCATTGGCGATGGATGAGTAGGCAAGGAGACGTTTGAAGTTGGTTTGAGGAATTGCTGCGAGGTTTCCGAGGAGGATGGTCGCTCCGGCAAGGACCGCGAGGATGAATGCGACTTTGCTTCCCAGTTCACTCTCAAGGAAGGGCTCGATGACACGGATGGTGATGACGAATCCTGAAGCTTTGGAGGCAATGGAGAGGAAAGCGGTGGTGGGAGTAGGGGCACCTTGATAAACGTCGGGAATCCAGAGGTGCATGGGAACTGCGCCAATTTTGAAAGCGAGAGAAATGAGGACGAGCGCCAATCCGAAGAGAAGGTAGGTGGAGTTCTTTTCGGTTATTTGATCACCGATCAACGCGAGATCCGTTGTTCCGGTGGCTCCATAGATCCAAGCAATACCGTAAACCAGGAATCCGGTGGAGAGAGCACCGAGGATGAGGAACTTCACGCCTGCTTCGAGAGATCCAACGTTACGCCGCATGTATCCGACCAGAATGTAGGACGTGATCGTCGTGAGTTCGAGAGCGACAAAGATCGACACGAGGTCCTTGGCCGAGGCCATCCACATCATGCCTGCGCAGGCGAAAAGAAAGAGGCAATAATACTCTCCGGTCCCGTCTTCAGAATCGGGATTGGCAGTGAATTTGGAGAGAACTTTTCGATACTCCAGCGCCAGGAGAAGGGCGAGAATCGTAGCCACAATTGTGAAGCCTTTGAAAAACAAGGCGAGAGAATCGAAAGCGTAGAAGCGGGTTAGCTCGGTGTTCTCGGTGGAGTATCCTTTTTTAGCGAAAAAGAGGCAGAATAAGGCAATCCCCAGAATGAAGATTCCGGTATAGGCAACTTTGAATTTCTGTTTGGGTGAAACGAAGGCTTCAATCAGAAGCAGGACCAATCCGCCAGTAAGGACGATGATTTCTATCAAGTAGGAGGACATTGAACTAGGAAGCTTGAAAAACTTAGTTGGAGGCTGCTTGTTCGGCTTCTGCCGAAGGTGCCGGTTCCGTTTTCAGGAGGTTGAGAAGGCAGTTGGGATAGATGCCAACGACCAAGAGGGCGATGGCGAGAATGGCAGCCGGAATTTGGCAAAAGGGTCCGAAGTCCTTGACGTGGGCTGAATTGGTATGAGCCACTGAGGGGCCATGGAAGGTTTGCCGATAGGCGCGGAGCATATAAACGGCACTGATGACAACTCCCCAGAGCGCCAAAATGGTGGCAATCTGGACAGGACCGAGACCGTCGCCTTCGTATCCATGGAATCCCGAGAGAAAGACAAGAACCTCACCGGAGAAGTTGGCAAGACCGGGAAGCCCAATGGAAGCCATGGCCCCGAGACCGAAGAGGAAGGCCAGGCGAGGTGCCGATTTGGCCAATCCTCCGAGTTCGGCCAGTTCCACCGTGCCGGTCTTTCTCCGGATGGTGTCGGTGAGCATGAAGAGAAGAGCGATGCTGATTCCGTGAGCGAACATCAGGACGACCGCTGCCGGGATGGCGAGGGGATTGGCGTCACTGCTGCCGGCCTGAATCAGGGCGGCGAAGGCCAGGAAAATATAGCCCATGTGCATCACCGAGGAGTTGCCGAGCATCATGTCGAGACGCTTTTGGTTAATGGTGACATAGCCAACCCAGAGAATGTTGCAGAGAAGAAGGACAATGAGCCATCCGAGCCAGTCCTGCATTCCCACGGAAACCATGGGGTAAAGGCGAATGAGGCCATAAAGACCGAACTTCTTCAAAACCCCGGCGTGGAGCATCGCAACCGGCGCAGGTGCCGAGGCGTAGGCGGGAGCGGCCCAAGAGTGAAAAGGAAACAGGGAGATCAGAACTCCGAAGCCGATGATGAGGAGCGCTGCGATTCCGGTTTGTGCCTCTGGATCGATGGACGAGGCGAGAAGGTCTTTGAAGAGCCAGGTTTCCGAACCACTGGCGGCGACGAGCCAAATCAGTCCGGCCAGCAGGATGATCGATCCGAGCGCGAGATAGATGGTGATTTTCCAGGCCGCTTCCTTGCGTTCTCCGGATCCCAGCATTCCGATCATCAGGAAAGTCGGGATGAGGGCCAGTTCGTGGAAGGCGTAGAAGAAAAAGAGGTCGGTCGAAAGGAAGGCTCCAAGCGCTCCTGCTCCCATGAGGAGGATGGAGGAATACCAAAGCTTCTCACGTCCCTCGGGGCACTTGCCGGACATCACTGCGGTGAAAAGAACGAGCACGCTCAGAATCACCATGATCACACTCATGCCATCGTAAAAGCCGAGGGCAAGGTGGATGCTGGGCTTGCTGAGCACTTCGAAGGAGAGATCCCAAACGTTGGCTTTCCAACAGAAAATGCAACCCAGACCGATCACCAGATTGACGAAAGCGGCGCAGGTGGCAAAGGACTTGGCCTTGCCTCCCATCAGGATGGCAATGACAGCGAGGATAGGAATGAGAATGAGAATAAGGCTCATGAAACAAAGACCGTGAGATAGATGACAAGAAGCACACCCAATCCGAAGAGGACGGCGTAGCCTTGAAGATTGCCGGACTGGAGACGTCCGAAGATGCGGCCAATTCCTCCGGCCGCCCGGGAGAAACCACCGACGATGAGTCCGCTGATGATGAGTTCGTCGAAGAAGTGCACAAAAGCCGCAACGGTGTCCTGACCGTAGCCGACGATTTTGGCGTAGGCTTCGTCGATGTAGAACTTGTTGCGGAAGACTTTAAAGAGGCCCTTGTCGGCAAGGGGATCTTTCTCGGCGTTGGCGTAAAGTTTGTAGGCAAGTCCGAATCCGATCAAAACAGCAAGGACGGAGGCGATGAAGGCAGGTCCGAAGTGGAATCCTTCATGATGGTAGGCTGGTGCGATTGATTCGGCTACGGGCTGGAAACCGGAAACCAAGGCCAGGACGGCCAGAATGATGAGCGGAACAAACATCAAGGGACCCACTTCCTTGGCATGGCTGGCATTGTCACTTCTGCTTTTGCCAAGGAAGGCAATAAAGAAGAGGCGGAACATGTAGAAGGTCGTGAGTAAAGCGACGAAGGCGGCAATCACGAAAAGAGAGGTATTGTTCTTCAATGCGGCTTCAAGAATCTGCTCTTTCGACCAGAATCCCGATGTGATGAAGGGGAATCCGCATAGAGCCAGGGTGCCAATGCCAAAGGTCATGAAGGTGATTGGCATCGTCTTCTTGAGGCCCCCCATCTTCCAAATGTTCTGCTCATGGTGGCAGGCAAAGATGACGGCTCCGGATCCGAGGAAGAGGAGTGCCTTGAACCAAGCATGGGTGAAGAGGTGGAACATTCCCGCTTCAGGGTTAAGCAAGCCGACGGCCATCACCATGTAGCCGAGCTGGGAAAGCGTGGAGTATGCGAGGATCTTCTTGATGTCATCCTGCTGGGTCGCCATCAAGGCGGCCAAGAGGGAGGTGATTCCGCCGATCCAGGCGATGGTATTGAGTCCCCACAAAGCTTCGAGGGTTTCGGTTCCGATCGCGAAATACAGACGGGCCATCATGTAGACCCCAGCTGCAACCATGGTGGCGGCGTGAATCAGAGCAGAGACAGGCGTAGGGCCCTCCATGGCGTCTGGAAGCCACACATGAAGGGGAGCTTGGGCTGATTTACCCATCGCACCCATAAAGATGAGAAGAATCGAGACCGAAAGCATCGTTAACGAGGGAACAAGAACCTTCGGATGGGCCCCATCAAAGAACTGGCTGATTCCATCGAAGGTCATTGTGCCGGTTATTTGCCACAGCATGAGGATTCCGATCATGAAACCGAAATCGCCGATTCGGTTGGTGAGGAAGGCTTTTTTAGCGGCATCGGCAGCGGAGGCCTTTTCATACCAGTGACCAATGAGGAGGTAGGAACTTAATCCCACGAGCTCCCAGAAAATGAACATCATGATGAAGTTCGAAGCCAGCACGATGCCGGTCATTGAGAACATGAAGAGGGAGAGCCCGCAGAAGTAGCGCGCCTTGGCCGCGTCGTCCTTCATGTAGGCCAGGGAGAAGAGATGGACAAGAAAACCAACTCCGGTGACAACGAGCATCATTCCCCTGGAAAGTTGATCGAAATCCAGACCGATCTTGATTCCCTCAAAGCCTCCGATGGAGATCCAATTGAATGCGACACTCACATTTTCCTTCTGAAGGAGAAGGATGATCGCAAGAACGAGGGTGACAGCTGCGGAGGCAGTGGAAACAAGGGCGGAAACCGCTTGGTTCTTCTTCAGCCCCAAGTGAATGGTGACAGCAGAGAGGAGCGGGAGAGCCAGGAGAAGCCAGGGAACGAATGAATCCATGAGAAATCAGAAGTCAGAAAGTTAGCCACGCATCGAGGTGAGGTCCTCGACGTTGATCGTTTGGCGGGCACGGTAGAGGGCGACGATGATGGCGAGCCCCACTGCAACCTCGGCTGCGGCCACCGTAATGATGAAGAAGACAAAGACCTGACCGTTGTAGTCGGGGAGGCCGTTGTGAACGTGAAAACGGGAGAAAGCCACCAAGGTCAGGCTGGCAGCCGCGAGCATGAGCTCAAGGCACATGAAGATGACGATGATGTTTCTCCGGATGATGACGCCGGAGAGACCGATCGCAAAAAGGAGACCGGAGACAAAGAGAAATTCGTTAAGCGAAGCCATGATGACAGCGGGGCGGGAAGTTGTTAGGAGTCGGTTGGAGCTTTCGTGTGGGATCTTTTGGAAAGAACAACCACTCCGACAGTGGCGACCAGAAGGAGAGCGCCCATGAGCTGAAGGGGGAAATTGTAGCTCTTGAAGATGGTGTGCCCGATGAGATTGGTGTCAGGAAGTTTAGGGCTCTTTTCGTGAGACAGGCTCTTGTGAATGGCGGACTCCTCCGGAAACGCTGCTGCCGAAACTTTCATGGTCTCGGCGTCGATTTTGGTGAACTCAGCCTCTTCCCCTTGAAGACCCGATTGAATGACCCCGAGAATCTGGGCGAGGAGGAGAAGTGGGATTGCGACTCCGGCGAGAAGGGTGGATGATTTAAATTTCACCGGCTTCTCGTCATTGAGATCGAGGAGCATGATGATGAAGATGAAGAGCACCATGATGGCTCCGGCATAAACAAGGACCTGCACGATTCCGACGAAGTAAGCATTAAGCCCAATGAAGAGCCCGGCAAGGCCAACGAAGGAAAGAACCATGCAGAGGGCACTCGTGACCGGGTTACGAAAGGTCACCAGGAGCACGCCGCCTGAGACAGCCAGAAGGGCGAAAAGATAGAAAGCAAAGGAGGCCATGGCAGGGTTACTTAAGGTCGTTCCACTTGTTGACGAGACCCACGCGTTTTCCGCCAATTTCGTAGAGGCGTTCTTTGTCGTGGACCATTTCGCTTCGGTTGGTTCCGGTGATGACGTAGTCGGGGCGGAGATAGATGGCCTGCTCCGGGCAGACCTCCTCGCACATTCCACAGTAGATGCAGCGAATCATGTCGATATCGAATTTCTCGGGGCGTTTTTCAACTTTGGCCCACTCATTATTGGAGGGGATTTCACCGGGAGTGATTTTGATTGCCTTGGGAGGGCAGATGAATTCGCAAAGTTGACAGGAAACACAACGTTCGCGATCGAGTTCATCAGTGACCAGGGCCGGGGCGCCGCGATAGTATTCGGGCAATTGGTCATCCCATTTTTTCTCGGGATACTGCATCGTGATACCAACCCCCGAAGAATTGAGCTCGTTGGCGCCCGTTGATTTCCCCACCAAAGAGCGGAAGGCGTGGCGAAGGGTGATGATCATTCCCTTGAAAATGGCACCGAAGTATACCTTCTCCCCAACGGAGAGCTTCGGGCGTTCGACTTTGATAATGGCCATGGGGTTGAGAAAATTGAGAGGTCCGGTTTAAACGGCGGTGGCGGAGGGTTTTTGAGTGGCTCCTTTGGCGACTTTGATCAGGAGAATGGTTACCAAGATGAGAAACGCACCTCCAATTGCAACTCCACCAAGGCCAATGCTTGGGGAGGCGATGATGAGGGCCGCAAGGAAGACATTGATGAGAGCGGCTTCAAAGAAGACAATCCAACCAAGGTTCATAAGCTGGTCGTAGCGGAAACGGGGGACGGTCCAGCGAACGAGGATGAAGAAGAGAATGAAGACGGTGACCTTGGCCAGGAAGACTCCGATATGGAGAAGGCTGACCCACCACGCTCCGGTGGGAAGCATGCCATCGATTCCAAATCCGATGGACCAACCACCGAGGAACAGGGTTACGATGAGCGCTGATCCCACAACCATGGCGGCGTATTCGCCCATGAAGAAGAGGGCAAATTTCATCGAGGAATACTCGGTATGATATCCACCCACCAGCTCGGTTTCGCATTCAGGAAGATCGAACGGCATCCGGTTGGTTTCTGCAAAGATTGAGGTTGTGAAGATGACGAAGGATACGCCGATCGGAATAAGCAGAAGGAGTCTCTGAACGACAAGCGGTTCGCCCCAATATCCGGATCCGATGATAAAGCCGCCTTCGTTCCAAAGAGGGAGAAGAAGCCAGCCGTTGGCGACCTGATCTTCGACAATGTGGCCGAGATTCAATCCTCCGAAATACATGAGGACTGGAATGATCGAGAGGCCGAGTGCGATCTCGTATGAGATCATTTGGGCACAGGCACGAACACCGCCAAAGAAGGGATATTTCGAATTCGAAGCCCATCCGGCGAGGGTGATTCCGTAGACGGAAAGGGAGGCAATCGCAAAGATGAACAGGGGGCCTACGTTGAGATCGGCAATGGCCATCGGGATGATGGTGTTTCCGAATTCCATGGGGCTGCCGAAGGGGATGACCGCCATCGTTAAGAGCGCGGGAACGACGACGAGAACGGGAGCGAGCCAGAAGAAAACCTTACGGACGTAGGAGGGAGTGAAGTCTTCCTTAAAGATGAACTTGAGACCATCGGCGATAGGTTGGGTGAGGCCGCCGATTGGAAGCGCGAGGTCCTTCTTGAATCCCAGAATTGAGAGCGGAATCATGGTCCGGTTTGGGCCGACACGATCCTGAATAATGGCCGAGAAACGACGTTCAAAGATCACGCAAATACTCACGAAACTCATCGTGATCCCGATGAATACGGCGATCTTGATGGCTGCTGCGATAAGGAAAGTAGTGTCCATGAAAAGGAGGTCTTAAAGTGATTATCCTACGATGATGCCGGATTTGACGCGGGCTTTTTCCTGTTCCAGGAGTGGAATGGTGACGCCGGTCTCGGTGATTTGAACCCCGAGGTCGCCTATTGAACCAAAGGTTTGACCGTTGAAGGCTTCAACTTCGGTCACAAGCGCGTTGAGGACACCGTCCATTGATGCAGGAGGCTGATACTCCTTGTCCAACTTGGAGAGAAGAGCGGCGAGGCTTTCCCAATCGTCTCGGGCTTCTCCCGGTGCAATGACAGCTTGGTTGGAACGCTGGAGTCGGCCGGTCACGTTGACATAGGTCGCACGTTTTTCGGCAAAGCCGGTTCCGGGAAGAACAACGTGAGACTTGGCTGCCGTTGCGTTGGCGTGAGTGTGGGACGAAACGAGGTGATCGAGCTTGGAAAGGTCCTTGATCTTAAATCCGGCCTCTTCCAGCAAATTTTCCTGAAGAACAACGAGTGCCTTAATCTTTCCTGCGATCACGCCCTCCCGGATGGCATCCAGTTTTGCGCAAGGCTCGTCAGTTCCAAAAATGAGAGTGGCTCCGGTCGTGTTTGGATTCCGATCGGCGGAAACGAGTTTGCCATCGGATTCGCCCTTGCGGGGAACGATGGTAATAAGTTCGGTGCCAATGGCTTCAGCGATTTTCTTGGCGAGGTAAAGCTCCTCATTGGTCATGCGACCGGATGCGATAATGGCAACTTCGTTGGGTTGGCGCATTCCCAGCCCTTCGGCAGCTTTGGCGGTGGCTTCCAGCCAGGTTGTTTCAACGTGCTTGTCGCCCTTCTTAAGAAGAGGACGGGTGAGGCGGTCGTCGGTTTGCAGGGAGTGGAAAGCGAGGCGATGACTGTCTGGCATCCAGGCTGAATTGACATCGTCGTTCTGGCGGGGGGTGACGCGGAAGATCTCGTTTCCACGTGTCCATATCACGGTGTTGGCACCGGTTCCGCAGTTCACATCAATGCTCTTGGTCTCCTTGAGAAACCAGACCCGCATCTGGAAGCGGAAGTCGTTGGAAGTCAGGGCACCGACCGGGCAGATGTCGGCTGTGTTCAGGGAGTAGTTATTGTCGAGACGATGGTCGGGGTGAACGGTCACCGAGGTATGGGTGCCGCGCTGGGAGAAGCCGAGGACAGACTCTTCGGCAACCTCATCCATAAAGCGGATGCAGCGGCTGCACATGATACAACGTTCGTCGTCGAGGCGGATATTCTTGCCGATGTCGACGTTTTTAGGCTTCTTGATCTTGGTTTCCTTGAAGCGAGACTGGCCCCGGCCGTGCTCGACGGAAAACTCCTGAAGTTTGCATTCGCCGGCCTGGTCGCAGATTGGGCAATCGAGAGGGTGGTTGATGAGAAGGAACTCCATCACGCCTTCCCGGGTCTTTTCAACCAAATCTCCGGTCGTCCGGATCCCCATGTTTTCGCCGACAGTATTTGCGCAAGCGATGACAGGGCGGGGCATCCAGCCAATTTCCTGATACCCGTCTTCTCCATATTCAGGGGCCGCGCCGGGAGCGGGACGGGGAGGCATTCCCATCTGAACAAGACACATCCGGCAATTTCCGGGTGAAGAAAGCTTGGGGTGATAGCAGTAATGGGGGACTTCTTTCTCCGCCATTTTTGCGGCTTCAATCATCCGGGTCCCACGCGGGACTTGGATCCAATGGCCGTCGATCTGCACGTTGACCATGCCTTTTTCGGCGGCCAGATCTTTGGGAAGCTTCTTTTCAGCCGTTACGGTTTTTGCCGGGGCATCTTCGCTCATCGTGTATCGCGCTGGTTTAAAATGGGTGCACCCAAACCCACCAAAGGTCCGAAGCGGCGGCACTATGCAAGCCGATCCGCACTCCGTAAAGCGACTTTGTGAAATTTTTCACAAAGTCTGTCCAACACCCGTATGCGCAGGTTTTGTTTCCGAGGTGGAACTTCGACCGGCAGGTCATAAGAAGCGAAGTTCAAGGGCGCCACGACAGGCTCATTTTCAGGCAGATTATCAAGGTCTCCGAAAGTGCACATGTCCTGGTTTTTTGAGCCATGTGGGTGACGGGCACGAGATCTGCTGCCGAGGGTCGAATTCCAGCAAGATCTCCTGCGACCCCCATGGAACCCTCACCTTCCAGCAAAAGAATTTCGAGACTTCGCTCGCTGGTTAAATCAACCGATTTTCTCCTCAATTTTTATCGTGTCGTGTTTTCGGGACCAGAGGATCTCGGGCGGAAAGAATATCTGATGCAGCTGTTTTGAAAAAAGCGGGAGGATTCGAAGATGGGATCGTCCGGCAGTGAATCCCGGTATCAGGGCGGGGGACAAAAGCGCCCTCTTATGTAGTCCCGTTCTCATCATCCCACTCTACCGCGATACGATGAACGGGATTTTCGCTGGAGATCTCCAAAAATGAGGGAAGAAATTTAGGCCGAACTTCTTCAAGCCGGATGAGGCAGATCCCTGCAATGGCATGCCTTACCAGCTTCGGACGAAAGTAGTCCGTGAGAATGGCTTCAATACGTCGGGAGAGACCCGATAATTCAAAAGGAGCCGGCGGCGGATGATTCCTTTGATCGCGGAGATCTTCTTAACAGGAAGATCACTTCGCGACGAAATCAATGACGAAGACCTTGTCGAGAATGGGGAGAAGGACTTCGACGAAAGCCTTGTGAGCTTTGTGGGGAATGTAGGCTTCCAAGCCCGCTTTGTTCTTAAAGCTTACGATGAAGCAATGAGTGTAGCCTTGGGCGTGATTTTCAGGGCTGACATTGGTGCCCCACTCGAGATCGGTGATGGTGTCGATCTTCTTTTCGAGCGCGGCGAACTCGCTCTCGATTTTTTTGATCTGCTCCGGCTTGGCGTCGTCCTTGAACTTGAAACAGACGACGTGGCGATAGGAAGCGGCGGCTTCTTTTTTGGCGGCGGGAGTTTCTTTGTGGTGATCGGCCATGGCGAGAACAGGAACAAGGGCGGCGAGAGCGATGATGAGTTTTTTCATGGGCGGCAGTGTGGCGCGGTAAGAGTGATCTCTCTAGGAAAAAGATGAGGTCAATTTGAGGTGAATCCAATCGAGAAGATTTTCTCCCGGAAGGGGCGAAATTCAACTCTCGATTTTCCCGCCTTCTTGCTCCTGTTTGAGCTTGGGCTCGAGAAAGAAAGGCGCGAAGGGGATGAGCGAGCAGACAAAGACGAGCGCAGCCCGTTTGACGGGCCATTTACGCTTCTCCATGGTGAGATAGAGGAGGATGAGAAAGAGGGTGAAAATGACACCGTGAATCATCCCGGGAATTCGGACCGCGGTCTCGTCGCCCAGGATTCGTTTCTCATAGATCGCGAAGTAAAGGAGGATGACGAATGAGAGGCCATCGAGGAGAGAGAAGAGACGCAGAAAGCCGAGTGGAAACTGGAACATCTTATTGAGGAAAAGAGTTATGAGGGGCGCTTTTGAGTGAGCATGAATTCGTTTCCCTCGGTATCGAAGCAGAAGGCGAGGTGAACGAAGCCGTCTTCCTCCTCGGGTTCACGGACAAGATCGCCGCCGTTCTTTTTGACGAGTGCAATGCCTTCCTTGATGTCGTCACATTGAAAGCTGAGGCCGGTCCAGGTCCTTTTCCCTTCGCCACCTCCGTGGATTCCGATGGTGGAACCGCACAAGGTGACCTCGCTCCAAACCTCCATTTCGAAGGAGAGCTCGGCACCGAAGGTCTCTTGATAGAACTTTATGGCGCGGAGATGGTCGGCTGCCCAGATGGCATATTTCACTTTTAGGACCTGCATACCGGAGTGGTAACACGTTTCAGCGGGTGGACAAGAGGCACTCTTCGTGCTAACGATCCTTTTTATGAAGTTGGCGCCTTTCCCGACCCCTCGCAATCTCATCCTCCAATGGCAGGAAGGAGAGATCGAACGTGATGAGATGCAGCGCCTGATGGGCGAGCATCAAAAAGCATTACTGGATGAGGCTGATCATTTCCATTTCAACCCGATTGCGGGGTATATCGAAGGTTTGCTTAACAAGCGGGCGGCGCGACGATTAATGAGAGAGCACAGCGAGGCCGCAGTGAGGGAAATTTTCGAGGCGCTTTCATGGCTTCATGATTTCCCGCCTTCGGCTTTCCTCTGGAATGCGGATCACTGGGATGTCCCGCTGTATGCTTTTTTCCGGACGAAAACGGAACCTGTCTTTCGAGTGAGGGAACTGATGGTGAAAAGTAGTCGGGCGGTCATGCTGGTGGAACACGGTTCATCGAAGAAATCAGAGATCCGTCGCGAACGAGTCACTTTCAAGCGTCACTGGAAAGGCCAAATGGAGGTGGTGAAGCGGGAGGATATTTAAGGCCGGGGCCCGCTTTCTTTGCCAAGAGCGTCAAAGGAAAGGGCTTCGAATTTCGTAGGGAGGAGGCCGGAGCTGCTTCCAGGCGGCAGACCACGGGGGGTATTGACGCTAGATGAATGCCCGGGGAATGCCGGAATCGAAACCACCAGCCAAAGCGTTGGTGAAATCCAGCGCCCCCCGTCATTTCGCTCGATTCATCAAAATCACCTGCTGACGGCGAGCCGGAAAACTTTGGCATTTGAAAACGCGGGGAGGTCGCTAGTTTCGTCGTCAACAAGTCACATCACTATGGGAAGAGCATTTGAAATCAGAAGGGGAGCAAAGGAGAAGCGTTGGGGCAAGATGTCGCGAATTTTTCCGAAGCTGGCGAAGAGTATCACGATGGCCGCAAAGGATGGTGGGCCGGATCCTGATTCCAACGCGACATTAAGAACGGCCATTCTCAATGCAAAGGCGGAGAACATGCCCAAGGATAACATTGAGAAAGCGATCAAGCGGGCCGCAGGGAAGGATCTCGCTGACATTGCCCAGATCAACTATGAGGGCAAAGGACCACACGGGAGTCTTTTCTACGTCGAGTGCGCGACGGAAAACACCAACCGCTCGGTGACCAATGTCCGGACTATTTTCAACAAGACGGGCGGGGAGATGGTGAATTCCGGTGCGCTTGAATTCATGTTCGACCGCAAAAGTGTCGTCGAGTTCAACCCCGAGGGCGTGAATCTCGAAGAACTCGAGCTGGAGTTGATGGACGCGGGCCTGGAGGAGATGGAAGTGGAGGGTGATATGGGCCTCGTTTACGGAGAATACACGTCCTTCGGCAATCTCACCTCGGTCTTTGAAAAGTTGGGAGTCGAAGTGACCAAGGCGAGTTTGGAACGTATTGCCAACAATCCCCAGCAGTATACCGGGGAACAACTTGTTGAAATCGACGCATTGATTGATAAGCTCGAAGATGATGAAGACGTTCAAGCAGTCTTCACGAATGTTGATCGATAACCCTTTAAAACGATGAAACTTCTTCTTTTACTCGCCTATTTTCTCTTCGGTATAAGCGCCCGGAATGTTGAGATGTTAGCGCCGCCTCCCCAGCCCGTGCCTCAACTGCAAGTGGTGCCGCGAGAAGTGCGGCCCGCTGAGAAAAAGCGAAAGGTTGAGATCGAGATCGATGGTGAGGGGCAGGTGAGTGCGGTCTCAGGAAATAAAAAGCTGGCTGCTTTTGATCCAGGCAAGGCTGCGGAAGCGAAAGTCCTCGACGAATGGCTCACCGGACTGAAGGGAGATGTGCCACCCATCGTGGCGATCAAGGTGCATGGGGAATCACCCCGGAAGACAATCATCAGTCTCTTAAACGTCCTGACCAAACAAGAGGTGACAGCGATCACCTTTACTGATTTCCCGGAGGAGTAATCCAGGCATTTTGCTTGTCTTTGGTAAGCATGGCCTACTTTCCTCCGAAGAAACCCATCATCTGAAGGACATCAAGAAGCCAGTAGGCGAAAAAGCTGAGATGGAGGAGGGCGAAAAACTTGGCTCCGAGTTCGATGTGCTTGAGAGTGAGCATACCGGGAAGATGCAAATGACAGGGGTTTTGGTCAAGAATTCTATCGCTTTTCAAGATGGAGTTTTAAAATGCGACTGACTTCCCTGATGGTTTCGGGATGACCGACGAGACTGTGTCCGGCGGGAATGATTTTTTCGCTCTTGGCCCCATCGAGGTGGGATGACCAATAAGGGACGATCCCATCGCTACTTTTCTTACCGTCGCCCTTCCCGCGGTCACCGATGACGGAGTGGTAGGTCAGACCAGGGCGGTAGGGAGAATTGGCGAGGGCGCGATAAGGACGATATTTTGGCGACAGGGTTCCGATAGAGGTGAGGGGAGGCCTCGTTTGCCCGCCTTGCTGGATGGCCTTTGAGATTTCGTCCAGAGTCGCGGTGGCAAGATCGATGGTGAGGGTCTTGGGAAGCCGGATGATCGAGCTGATCCAGGTGACGAGTTGTCGATCTGCCATTGGAGAGCCCTGGTGCGGAGCGGCCATGAAAACTGCGCGGGAGGGAGATTCCAGAGGTTTGTAGAGCCGAACGCTTTCGATGGCACGGCGGGTCGAGCCGGAGACCTGGAGTTTTTTGAGGGGAGTCCGGTAGGAGGCTTTGTAAAAACGATCTTCCGGATCCACCAGGGAGGCGCGGGAAATGACCCCACCCATGGAATGGCCCACGACAACCATCTTGTTCCAATTGGTGAGCGAGCCTTTTTTCGAGGCGTAGTCTCGGGCGCGGCGAAGTTGGCGGCGGAACTCGGCCGCGTTATAGGGCCAGGCAATACCGGTGGGATAGCTGAAGAAAAGGACCTGATATTTTTCGCGGAACCACTTTTCCCCGATCAGGTCGTTATAGAGGGCCTTGTAGGTTCCGGGACTTGAGTTGAGACCGTGCACAAAGACAACGGGGATTTTTTCCCCGGAATAGGGTGTTGCAAAAAAAAGTCCGGCGTGGTCGGTGAAACGAGTTGGGAGGAAGAGCTTGAGGAAGTCAACGTCATCGAGATCACTCATCTGCCAGTAGAGCGCGACGGGAGCCGACCAGTCAACGGCGAGGGCTTCGCTGCGTCGTCCGATTTTGATCTCCGGAACACGTCCCCCATAGAGGAACCGCCAGGTCGGAGTGGCGGTGGAGAAATCGAGAATGGCGGTGAGGTTGAGAGGAATACCGGTGGGGGGCGCGAATTCAAATCGTCGTTTTTCAAGAGCCGGGTTGGTTTTCCAACCAACCAGAGGAACCCCGATCCCGGGATCGGCATGGCGTTGCCCGACTCCTTTAAGAGAGACCTGCGAGGAGGGGACGAGAGCATCGAGGTCTTCAAGTTTCAGTCCGGTTCCCAAGGTGTGGGACCGGTCGAGAACGGTCCCCATTTTTGTGGCCTTGCCTTCCCAGTCCCTCACTCCACAGCGAAGTTGGTCGAAGAGTTTGGAAACCGCCCCGTTATACTTGGAGCGGGCTTGAGACGACGGTTTACGGCTCAACTCCTGCCAAGCCAAGCGAGCTTCACCGATGAGAGTTGAAGAAGGAACACGGGATTCCCTGGGGAGGCTCCAACACCGGGGCGGGGAAGGAGTGCCACACTGACAGAGGAGGATAAGAAAGGGAATGAGAGGAAGCCATTTCACAATAGGCGTGATATAGCGAAAGTGGGTGGGTAGGGAAAGGCTGCTTGAGTCCTTTACGAATCTGGCAAAGAACGGGCGCGTGATTGATAGCACCACCGGCTGGATTCTTGTTTGCCTCGCCGCACTTTGCGTGGGACTGGGTAAGGCCGGGTTTTCGGGCCTGGGGCTGATCGCGGTTTTCATAATGGCGGAGCTTTTTGGGAAGGCTTCCGTCGGAATTCTCCTCCCGATGTTAATCGTGGCGGATGTGAGCGTGTATCCGATGTTCCGGAAGTACGCCTCGTGGGGGCCGGTCTGGCGGCTGCTTCCACCGGCCCTGGTGGGAATGGTGGTTGGATTATTCCTGCTCGACTGGATGCCGGAAGAATGGGCGAAGCCTGTCATCGGGACCTTGATCCTGATGATGGTGGCTTTGCAGCTTCTGAGGAAATTTGCGCCGGAGTTTTTCAATCGCCTGGCCCATTCAGGAGGATTTGGGGTGGCGGCGGGAAGTTTTGCGGGAATCGCCACCACGATTGCCAATGCGGCGGGACCCGTTTTTCAACTCTACTTTCTTGCGAAGCGATTGCCCAAGATGGAGTTGATTGGAATCGGAGCGCGCTTTTTTCTCCTGATCAACCTCATCAAACTTCCCTTCATGGGCGGACTGAACTTCACAACCCCCGGGAGTTTGCTGTTGAATCTCAAACTGATTCCGATGATTCTCCTGGGAATCTTTTTCGGACGCCACCTCCTCCAACTTATTTCACAGCGGGTCTTTGAATGGATGATTGTGGGGTTCGCGATCCTGGCAGGGGGCCGCTTGCTTTTGGCAGGTTAACGAAAACCTCCGCTCCCGGTGAGTTGCTGGAGGCGTTGATAGTTTTGATAGGCCAGATATCCAAAAAGAAGGGCCACCCACCAGTCTTTGAAAACCATCCAGCCGACGATGGCAACAATCGCTCCGGTGGCCACTCCAACTTGATAGACTTTCCTTTGGGAGGTCTCCACCGCGGCGTAAATTTGCCCACCGTCGAGGGGATAGACCGGAAGGAGGTTCACCAAACTCCACCAAAAATTAATGAAGACGAGTGCGTGCAGAAGCTCCTCGGTGACCCCGTTCATCGACTTAAAGGCGGCATAGGTCCCTGAATCAACCACGTGATCGCCCGGGTAAATAAAGTAGGAAATGATTCCAGCTCCGGGGCGGACGCCATAGACCAGGCAACAGATTAAAGCGACGACACCGAAGAAGGCCAGGCCCGCCAATGGCCCCGCCCAGGTCACCCGGAAGCTCTCTTTGCGGGTCAGATTTGTATTTGGATAGGCCAGCCCGCCCATTCCCCAGAGTTTCACCGAGGGATTCACCTTGGTGAGTTTACGACTGGTGAGGGCATGGCCGAATTCATGAACGAGAATGGAGACAAAGAGAACGATTATCCAGAGGATGACACTGATCAGGCTGTCCCGTCCGTTAATATCGAATCCGCCGCCCAAGACAAATCCGATCGCCCAAAACCAAGGCTCCACACGGACAGGGATATTGAAGAGTTTGAAGTCAAGCACGTTGTGAATCTATGGCGGCACGTCCGACAGGCAACCAAAAGCAGACCCAACTTATCGATAAGGTAAGGATTGCCCGAATCCGTGGGTTCTGGTAACGCCTGCAGCCTCATGACGACCGAAAGGCTGAAGGAAGTTCGCGTATTTGCCCCCGCAACGGTGGCAAACGTGGCGTGTGGATACGATGTTCTGGGATTTGCGATCGACGCCCCGGGCGACGAGATCGTGGCCCGGCACTCCGATGAGCCCGGGCTTCGCATCACCAAAATTACCGGAGATGATGGGAAACTTCCCATTGAGGCTGAAAAAAACACCGCCGGCGTGGCCGCACTCGACCTCCTGAAACATCTGGGAATGCTGGACCTCGGGATCGAGTTGGAGATCCACAAAAAGATGCCCTTTGGAAGTGGTCTCGGCTCCAGTGCCGCGAGCGCGGTGGCCGGAGCTTATGCCGTCAACAAGCTGATTGGTGAGCCGCTGACCAAGAAACAGCTCCTTCCCTTCGCGATGACGGGTGAAGCGAGTGCGGACGGGGCGTGGCACGCGGATAACGTGGGGCCCTGCCTCCTCGGTGGAATCGTATTCATCCGCGATAATCAGGAACTGGATATTGCTCAACTCCCGGTTCCCAAAGATCTTTGGGCGGCAGTGGTGCATCCGGACATTGAAATCCTCACCAAGGTCGCTCGAGGCATTCTTCCGACCGAGGTTCCTCTGGCGAACGTCACTCAACAAATTGGCAACCTTGGAGGGCTGATCTGCGGATTGATCCAGGAGGATTACGGGATGATCAGTCGTTCGGTTCACGACGTCATCGCCGAGCCCAGACGTCAAAAATTGATCCCCGAATTCTATCAAGCCAAACGCGCTGCGATGGCAGCGGGAGCCCTTGGTTTCAGTATCTCGGGAGCCGGACCGAGTGTCTTTGGCCTTTGTGAAGGAGAGGAGTCGGCAAAGAAGGTGGGCAAAGCGATCTCGGACGTCTTTTCGAAAGTCGACCTCGGGAACCAGCTTTACATTTCCAAAGTGAACCAAACCGGTGTGAAAGTGATCCGCTAATTCCCCCATGTCCCAACGATTCTACAGCACGAAAAGCCCCGATCAATTTGTTGATATTAAAGAGGCGGTCCTCCGTTCGCTTCCGGCAGACAATGGTCTCTATATGCCGGAGAGCATCGAAAGATTGGGTCACGGATTTTGGGAGAGTTGGCGGGATCTGTCACTCGCTGATATCGGAGTTCACGTCGCCAAAGCGATCTTCCGTGACAGCATCCCTGCGGATGAACTTGAGAAGATCACGCGTGAATCGGCAAACTTTCCGGCACCGTTGGTCACCGTAAAAGAGAAGGCACATGTTCTGGAGCTTTTCCACGGACCAACGTTGGCATTCAAGGATTTCGGAGCACGTTTCATGGCCAGATTGATGGGCTGGCTCACCCGGGACGACGATGGTTTGCTCACCGTTTTGGTCGCCACCAGTGGAGATACCGGAGGAGCCGTCGCGAGTGCGTTCCACGGAATTCCTGGAACACGGGTGATCATTCTTTACCCCAAAGGAAAAGTCAGTGGCCTGCAGGAAAAGCAACTGACCACTCTGGGAGGAAATATCACCGCACTTGAGATCACGGGAACCTTTGACGATTGCCAGCGTCTTGTGAAATCGGCCTTCTTGAAGCGGGAGATGTCAGAGAATCTCAACCTCACCTCAGCCAACTCGATCAATATCTCACGTTTGGTTCCGCAAAGTTTTTACTACTTCGAGGCGGCCAAAAACCTGCCTGAAGGAGTGAAGCCCACTTTCGTGATTCCGAGTGGTAACTTCGGCAACCTGACCGCTGGGTTGCTTGCTGAAAAACTGGGGCTTGAGGTGGAACACTTTGTGGCCGCCACAAATCGAAACGATGTCGTCCCCGAATATTTGCGCGAGGGAGAATATCGTCCACGTCCCAGCGTGGCGACCATCTCAAATGCGATGGATGTGGGAGCGCCGAGTAACTTCGCCCGCCTGGAAGAGATCTTTGGTTATGAATGGGAAGCGATGAAGGCCCGGGTGGCGGGCTACGCCTATGGAGATAAAATCACCCGTGAAACGATTCGGCGAATTAAGAGCGAGACAGATTACACCCTGGAGCCGCATGGCGCGATTGGATGGCTCGCTGCCGAAGCTTGGCGGGAGAGCCATCCCGAAGCTCATACCGTGGTTTTGGAAACCGCCCATCCCTCCAAGTTCCTCGATGTGATGGAAGAAGAACTCGGGGCAGGGGAAGTGGAGATTCCCGGGCGCCTCGCCTGCCTTGCTGATCGTCAGAAATCTGCGATTCAGATGGGGACAAAAGAGGGAGAATTTCACGATTGGCTCAGCAGCATCCGTGAATAGCCTGGCGCATTTGCCGTAGTTCGTATCCCACAATTTTCTTCTTTGGCTTGCTTTTGAAATCCCCGGGAAAGGAAAAACGCCACTCGGATTTCTCCGGGCGGCGTTTTGAAAATGAAAGCGGTGTTTCTTAACCTTCGTAGGATCCTTCCACGCGGGCCGCGACATCGCGATAGCCGTAGTCGATCTCGTAGATCTGCTTGAAGCACTCGAGAGCTTCGTCCTTCTTCTCGGCTTTGGTGTAGATGACTCCCAGTTCGTAAAGGATTTCTTTCTTGGTGTTATCCATCTGGGTCAACTCGGCGTTGGCATCCTTAAGCTGCTTGATGGAAAGGTCCGTCATGCCCTTGGCATCGAAAGTCCGTCCGAGAAGCAGCAGAACCTTTGTGCGAATGTGAGGGTTACGGGTGGCCTGCTGAAGGTGGGGAATGGCTTCGCTGTAATCGCCGGAATCGTAGAAAGCCTGACCGAGGTCGTAGCGCATCTTTGGATCCGTGGGGTTTTGCTCGACACGCTGTTTGCATTCCTGAAGTCGCTCGGCAACGCGGTCTTGTTGAATTTCCTTCAACTGGGCTTGAAGTTCGGCGTTATCCGGGTCGGCAGCAGCCGAGGCTTCGATATCTTTGATGTATTGGTCCGCAGCAAGGTCCTTGATTTCATTGGCCTTGTTCCGAAGTGCAACATCGCCGGCCGAAAGTTCGTGAGCCCAGCTGTAAAACTGATGTGACGTTGTCCAATCTTCCAGCTGCTCGTATGTCAGAGCAAGTTGCTTGACGACAGCGAGGTTATTGGGATCGGCTTCATACTTTGCGCCCAATTCTCCGGCGCGCTCTTCAAGTTGTTCTTTGGTCAGTGCTGTGCGGGACGCTTTTTCAAGCTCAGCCGCTTCGTCACCCTTGACCATGTCCTGGAAGCTGGAGTTTTCGGACATGCGGTTCTGCTGCATGGAAGCTTTTGCGGAACAATCCTTCTCACCTTTAACCGCATCTCCGTCGCCGGCATCCTGCTTCACGATATCACGATAAACAACGGAAGCTTCGGCGTGCATGTCACGTGCGACATAAAAATTGGCAAGCTTGTGTGCGACCTTGGTATTTTCAGGATTCCCCTTGCGGGCGGTTTCGAGCGCGAAAGCGGCGGTGTCGAGCAGGCTCATGCGCAGGGCAATCTCATGCAACGTTTCATTGATGCCTGAGTTAAAAGGGTCTTTCTCAAGCTCCTTCTCGATGGCAACAAGAGCACCGGTCGGATCTTTCTTGGCCTGGCGGCCGATGCCACCACTTCCGCCTCCAAAAAGGCCTTTTTTGGAAGATCCCGGAGAAGCCCCGGTTTCCATGATCTCTGCTTGGCGGAGAAGCTTCCGGGCATTCAAAAACCCGGGTTCTTCCTTGAGGATGGCCTGAAGAAATTTGATGGCGTAGCCCTGGTTGTTTCTTTCGACACTGGCTTTGGCGTTTTTCCAGTGATCCTTAAGTGCCGCAGGCAACTCAGCCTCGGTGATTTCGCGAACTTCTTTGACGTCTGACATGGTGTGTTTGTTTGTGGTGTCTCGAACTGTTTGTTTCAGTAATCAAGCGACAAAATCGGGGCTTGGCAAGCACCCAAGATCGCCCCTTTAAATTCCCGAGCAGGAAAGGCTCTGATCCATGGCTTCGGCGGGGTTTTCGGAAGGACTGGTGCCCACCACAATTGCGGGCACTCCGGCTACCGTTTTATGAGGGGCCACGTCATCCAAAACCACGCTTCCCGCGCCGATCTTGGCTCCTTTGCCAATCTCAACGGGGCCCAAAATCTTTGAGCCCGCTCCGATCATGACTCCGGAGCGGACAATGGGGTGTCGGTTTCCGGAGGTTTTCCCGGTTCCGCCGAGAGTGACCTCATGCAGGATGGAAACATTGTCCTCCACAATGGAGGTTTCACCAATGACGACACTGGTGGCGTGATCAAGGAAAATACCGCAGCCCAAACGCGCGGCAGGGTGGATATCCACCCCGAACACTTCCGAAGCGAGGCTTTGAAAATAATAGGCGAGATCGTGACGGTCATTTTTCCACATCTGATGCCCGAGACGGTAGGTTGCGATCGCCATAAAGCCCTTATAATAAAGGAGGGGTTGCATCAGGGAGTGGCAGGCGGGATCACGTTCATTGATGGCAATGAGATCGGAGGCCATGCTTTCCACCAGTTCCGGATGCTCTATGAGGATTTCCTGGAGGAGGGGGAGAAGCTCGTCACGGGTCATGTCCTCGCGGGCCAGTTTCCGGGAAAGACGGGCCGCCACCGAACAGGCAAGGGACTTTCGAGAGATGAAAATATCCTTCATCAACGTAGCGAGCCGATGCTCATTTCCCATCACCTGAATAGCTTCCTGGCGAATGGCCAGCCAAACCTCGTCGAGACGAGGTTTCCCCTGCGCACACAAGAGGGAATTCTCGGTGCTGGCGTTTTTAGTAGCGGTATGATCTCCTTTCATCAGTGAGGATTTCTCAAAAGTTGGATTACGCAAGTCGGGCGATGGTGCATTTGGCACGAAAACACGACGGGCAATCAGTGGTGCGGGCGGACGATATTGCAGAGAGCGAGACGATACCACCCAGTTTTTTGGCTCAAATTCTTCACGAACTGAAACGAACCGGTCTCGTGACCAGTCGACGCGGAAAAACCGGAGGCTGGAAGCTGACCCAGGCTCCCGCTGAAATTAGCCTTTTGACGGTCGTGGAGGCCTTGGAGCCCGAGGCTTTGGGGCAGCTTTCAAATGCAACAGGTGAATCGGGCGAAGCCGTCAGCAGACTCTGGGAGAGTGTTCGTGAGAGCAGTCGCCAAATATTGTCGGAGAGCAGTCTGGAAACGCTGGCTGCGAGCGCCGAGCCGATGTTTTACATTTAATGTTTTCACTCTGCGTCTTCGATGAGGTCGGGGTAGGCCGCATTGGCCTCTTCACGACTCAGGTCATAAATTTCGGCGCTTGTCGGTAAGGTGAGAGCCTTTTCAGCGAGTTTTCGGCACTTTTCGAACTCCAGTGAGAGGAGAGCTTTTCGAACCGGGGCAAGTTCGCGGGGGCCGACTGACAACTCGTCGATCCCAAGTCCAACCAAAAGGGGAGTCATGCTAAGATCTGCGGCCAGTTCTCCACAGACCCCGGTCCAAATCCCCGCCCGTTCGGCAGCGTCGGTGGTCATTTTGATGAGACGAATGACCGAGGGATGGGACGAACGATAGAGTTTGGCCACCCGATTATTGATTCGATCAACAGCCAGAGTATATTGAATAAGATCATTTGTGCCGATCGAGAAAAAGTCCACTTCTTTGGCGATCTCATCCGCAACGAGAACGGCCGATGGGATCTCGATCATCGCTCCTATTTGAAGGTCGCGGTCGAAAGGCGTTCCCGCTTCTTCCAGTTCGCTCATGCACTCCTGAACCAAGGCCTGGCAGGCCCGGATCTCACTCACTCCGGAAATAAAGGGGAACATCATTCCAACTTTTCCGTGAGCACTCGCGCGTATGATCGAGCGCAGTTGTTCTTTGAAAAAATCAGTCCGGTCCAGGGAGACGCGAATCCCTCTCCAACCAAGGAAAGGATTGGGCTCGGGTTCGGTGAGAGGTTCGGCCGAAAGCTTGTCGCCACCGGAATCCAAGGTCCGGATGATCGAAATGTGAGGGCTCGTCCTTTTGGCAAGCTCGGTGTAAGTCGCGGTTTGATCTTCTTCGGTCGGCATTTCCCCGGCTTCGAGAAGAAAAAATTCGGTCCGGAAAAGTCCCACACCTTCCGCCCGATTATTATGGACCAGATCGAGTTCGTGGATGAATTCAATATTGGCCGATAAAGTGATGTGGCGCCCGTCAAGGGTTGTGCTTTCCTGGTCCCGAAGCTCCTCCAGGGCCTTCCGCGCCTCTTGCTTCCTGGTGGCCAGAGATCGGTAATAGTCGGTCGTCTTCCCGGAAGGATAAACGATAAACTTACCGGTATATCCATCGAGGATTGCAGGGGCCAAAGTTCTGGTTTCAAGGACCGCATTTCCCAAGCCCACAATCGCGGGGATGCCAAGCGCCCGCGCAAGAATGGCGGTGTGGGAATTGACACTTCCAGCTTCGGTGACAAACCCAAGAAGCTTGCTTCGATCCATCGAGGCTGTGTCCGATGGAGTCAGATCGTAGGCAACGAGCAGGTGCTGATGATCAGGGACAATCGCATCAACGTCGGCCTGAAAGTTCCGGAGGACCCGCTGGGAGACATCCTCGATATCAATCGTTCTCTCCCGAAGGTAGGGGTCCACGATCCGGCGCATGGCCTCCAAAAAGGTCTGCATGACGGCGTAGAAACAAAATTCGGCGTTCTGTTTCCGGCTCTCGATTGCCTGTTCGACTTTTCGCTGCAGGCTCGGGTCGTCCAAAACCATCCCGTGAGCTTCAAAGACGAGTCCTTCGTCGCCATCCGCAATCTCGTCGATGCGATCCTTCAGCTCGGTGAGTTGAAGTCTGGTTTTGTTGAAGGCGGCTTCCAGGCGAATTTTTTCATAGGGAATTCCGGCTTCCGAAATTGCGTAGACATCCGGAGCTGAAAATCCCCGGGCCGATACGTGGACCGGCCCGAAGGCGATTCCACGGGACACCGGAGAACCGTGAAATACTCTTTCTTCTGGAGGAGTCTTCGCCATTGAACAGTAGGGAGCATGACGGGGGGAAACCCGCGGACAACCTTGCGCAGGGTTGTCGTTCAGAGGATCAGGCCGAAGCAACTTCTTCAAAGTTCCTTTCAATCAGTTCTCCAAGAGCCACCAAAGCCTCGTCGGCCTGTTCGCCCTCGGTCGCCACGGAGATCACCGATCCGTGTCCAGCCGCCAACATCATCAATCCTAGAATACTTTTTCCATCAACTTCGTCGTCGTCTTTTTCCACGCGAATTTCACACGGGAAAGTGTTCGCGATCTTTACAAATTGCGCCGCCGGGCGGGCGTGAATTCCGAGTTGGTTGGTGATAGTGAAGTCTTTTTGTGGCATGGAAGGAAATTTGATGTGTGGTTCGAATTGTGAGGGCTGAAGAAAGAGGCGAAAAGACAAATATTCGCGAGAAGAAGGTGAACTCATCTCACAGAGGATGAATTACACAATGTTGCAGGAGCGAAAACACTGGAGGAACGGGAAAGCAAATGTTTAAAAATCCCGCTCAAGGAAATGGAGCTACGCAGTGATTCGAACGTTTCTCATATTTTGCATCGTGGCTTTGAACTGCGCTCTATGGTTCCGGCCCCGCAACCTTCGGATATCGAAAAAATACTCCCCAGCTACAATCTTAAGGCTGATCAGGAAGGCTAAATCCTTGCGATTCTGGAAGCTCCAAAGCGTCAGGAATAGAGGAGTTATTCACATTCACAGCTCCACATTACCCTTGCCCGATGGGGCAGGGTGCCTTAGCCATCGGTCGGGCTGAACCAGCCCACAAACACACAAAACTTTATGGCGATTTCACGCGCGCTCCTGTCGGTTTCCGATAAATCCGGATTGGTAGATTTTGCAAAGTCCCTTCATGAGGACTACGGCGTCGAGCTTCTCTCGACTGGCGGAACGGCCAAAGCCCTCCGCGACGCCGGACTCCCGGTCGTTGATGTGGCGGAATATACGGGTGCTCCAGAGCTTTTCGAGGGGCGATTGAAAACCCTCCACCCAAAGGTGCACGGAGGACTTCTGCAGCGTCGCGATTCCGACGAGCACGTCGCCCAGGGGGAAAAGCACAACATTCCCACGATCGATCTCGTTGTCGTCAATCTCTACCCCTTTGAACAAACGATCGAAAAGGAAGGGGTCACTTTGCAGGAAGCGATCGAGAATATCGATATCGGGGGGCCATCGATGCTCCGCAGCGCTTCTAAAAACTACTCGGCGGTGACCGTCCTCACGGATCCCGCCGATTATGCCCGCGTTCTTGAAGAAATGTCCGAGCATGAGGGAGACACTTCTCTCCGTCTTCGCGAGGAACTGGCGATCAAGGTTTTCCGCCGCACCTCGGAATACGACGGTGCAATTTCCAACTTCCTGGGTCAGTGCGACCAAGGCACTGCGTGCAGCTTCTCAGTCCACCTGCCACTCGCAAGCGACCTCCGCTATGGCGACAACCCGCACCAAAAGGCCCGTCTCTACGGAAATTTTTCCGAATGCTTCGCCCAGCTTCAGGGAAAAGAACTCAGCTACACCAATATCCTGGATATCGAAGCTGCCGCTGACCTGATTCTCGATTTCAAACGCTCTACTGTGGGCATCCTCAAGCACACCAATCCATGCGGCGTTGGTCAGGATGAAGATCTTCGTGTGGCCTGGCAGAAGGCTTTCGAAACCGATCGCGCCGCTCCTTTCGGAGGTGTCATTGTCTGCAATCGTCCCATCAACGAAGAGCTTGCGCGCGTCATTTCCGGGATCTTCACCGATGTCATCATCGCTCCCGACTACGAACCGGAGGCCCGGGCCATTCTCCAGAAGAAGAAGAATCTTCGTCTGATGAAAATGAAGCCCGGCTATGAAAAATACCGAAAAGACCCCGTGGTGCGTCCTGCTCCCGGCGGCCTGATGGTCATGGACAAGGATCACACCGTGATGGGGCTCGAAGATCTCGAATCCAAAGTCGTCACCAAGCGACCTCCGACCGAAGCTGAAATGACTGCCATGCGCTTCGGTTGGCGCGTCGTGAAGCACGTAAAATCCAATGCCATTGTCTTTAGCTCTTCGGACCGCACTCTGGGAATCGGAGCCGGCCAGATGAGCCGGGTTGACTCCTCACGGATTGCCGTTTGGAAAGCAGAAGAAGCCGGCCTTTCACTGAAAGGGAGCATTATCGCTTCTGATGCTCTTTTCCCGTTCGCAGACGGCCTTGATGCGGCCATCCAGGCCGGCGCCACCGCATGCATCCAGCCGGGAGGATCAATTCGCGACGAAGAAGTCATCGCCGCCGCTGACGCCGCCGGCATCGCAATGGTCTTCACCGGACACCGTCACTTTAAGCATTAGAAACCATGTCGCTACTCCTTGGAGTCAACATCGATCACGTCGCCACGCTTCGACAGGCCCGCTACGCGCTCAATCCGGATGCTCCCATATTGGAGCCGTCTGTCTTGGAGGCGGCTCGGGAAGCTCAGGCAGGGGGAGCTGATTCAATCACGGTTCACGTTCGTGAGGATCGACGTCACATGCAGGATCATGATGCCCGACTCATTCGAAGGGAGATTGATTTACCGCTCAATCTGGAACTTGCGAACACTCCCGAAATGATCGCTTTCGCCTGTGATTTAAAACCGGACTTCGCCTGCCTTGTTCCCGAGAAACGGGAAGAAGTCACGACCGAAGGTGGATTGGACGTAGTGGGACACTTTGACTCACTTAAAGAGTCCATCCCGAAACTTCAAAACGCCGGAATCAAGGTGAGTCTGTTTATTGATCCCGAAACGGATCAAATCCAAGCAGCCTCGGATTTAGGCGCCGAAATGATCGAATTACACACCGGAAAATTTGCCCTTACGACCGGAAATGAGCATCTCGCAGAGTTGGAAAGACTCAAAGTCGGCGCAGACTTCGGGAATCAGATCGGCATCCAAGTTAATGCGGGTCATGGCATTCATTTAGAAAACCTTAAGGGTATATTTTCTGTAAAAAACTTAATCGAGCTGAACATCGGCCATACCCTCATTTCCCGTAGTATTTTCATTGGTCTCAGATCGGCCGTTGCTGAAATGAGAAGTGCCATGAATCACTATCAGACGAGCTGACTCATGAATCTCATCGGCATTGGAATCGACGTGGTGGAGGTCTCGCGAATCAAATCATCGCTCGATGAATTCGGAGAACAATTCCTCACAAGGATCTTCACCGAGGCCGAACAGGAATATTGCCGGAAGCAAAAAAGACCCGAATTGCATCTTGCCGCAAGATTTGCAGCGAAGGAAGCAATCGCCAAGGCCTTTGGAACCGGAATCGGTAAGGAGGTCGGCTGGCTCGATATGGAGATCAATCGACGACCATCCGGAGAACCGGAGGTTCGCCTCAGCGGAGCGGCCGCCGATTTCGCGGTGGCACGGGGAGTCAGGCAAGTCATGGTCAGCCTGACTCATGCCAAACACTATGCGGCCGCAAATGCCGTGATCATGGGGGATTCAGCGGAGTAACCCACTCTGGATCAGTCCCATTACCAATTCCGCATTACATATATTGTGTGAAGTTAGTTGCGGGGTAGCCCCACAGCCGGCCATTCAACGGGATCACAATGAATGAGTCCTTGCGCATGCCAGACCGGCAAGCCAGTTTTCGGGCGTGGCTGAGCAACTGTCGGAAATACTCGAAAGAGCCGAAGAAGCGATTGAACGGCGGGACGAAAAGCTCGTCCGAGAATTGTGCGAGGATTTGCACCATGCCGATCTCGCGGAACTCTATGAGGATATCGAGCCCGAGGAACGGGTCTTTCTCATCAGGCTCCTTGGCGTTGAAAAATTTTCCGATGTTCTCGCCGAGCTTCCCGACACCCTGATTGAGGAGACGCTCGATTCATTCCAGCCCGATCAGCAACGCGAGATCCTGGATTCTCTTCCGGACGATGACCGGGTCGACATCCTCCAGGACGTCAGTGATTCCAAACGCCGGGATTATCTCGAGCTTCTGGATGAGGAAACCCGGAAGGACACCCGCACTCTTTTAAGATACGGCGAAGAAACCGCTGGTGGCCGTATGACCACCCAGATTGGTAAGATTCTTGCCAAAATGACGGTCAAGGAGGCCATTGACCATCTCCGCGGAGAGCTGGATTCCACCGGCACCCTTGCTCGAATTTTTGTAGTCGATGAGGAGAACAAACTCATCGGCAAGATTCGGCTCCGGGATTTGGCCTTTAATGCTTGGGACGTCGCAGTGCAGGACCTCGTTCAAGATATTGACCACTCTATTCTCGCGACTGCCGACCAGGAAGATGCCGCGAAGATGATTTCGCGCTATGACATGCTCATTTTGCCCATTGTTGACGAATCGAACCGTCTTCTGGGTGTCATTACCGCAGACGACGCTTTCGAGATTCTCGAAGAGGAATCCACCGAGGATATTGAGAAAGGAGCCGGTATCTCCGGAGATCAATCCGAAGAAACCTATCTCAACACCTCTGTCGCATCTCACTTCAAACGCCGCTGCGGTTGGCTCGTCATTCTGGCGTTTCTCGCGATTCTTTCGGGTTTTGTCATGATGCGATTTGAGCACACCCTGATGGAGGTTTATCTCTTGTCGCTCTTTTTACCAATGGTCGTAGCGGCTGGTGGTAACACAGGTGGACAAGCCTCGACCATGGTCATCCGGGCCATGGCGCTTGGAGAGCTCGATCCGGAGGACACACGGCGGGTCGCCTGGAAGGAAATGCGTCTTGGGCTTCTTTTGGGGGCTCTTTTGGCCGTTATTATCGGGATTTTCGCTGTTTTCGCCCCTCCCGCCCTCCAATTCACGCTTCCAGATGAGGTTAACTTCACACAATTCGGCGTTACGGTTGCAATCGCCCTTGGTGCCCAGGTTGCCACCTCAACCCTAATTGGTGCACTTTTACCCATCGGTGCCCGCGCCATCAAGATGGATCCGGCCGTCATCGCGGCTCCTGCCATCACAACAATTGTAGATGTTTCAGGAATGGTGATTTATTTCACCGTCGCGCGCAGTATTCTAGGCGTATGAGATTTCCAATTCTTCTCGCAACCCTGACATCTGCCGTTTTCGCCCACGAGGGACACAACCATAATCCCGCTGCCGACGAAATGAATCAGGCCGCCAAGGTCTTCCTCGCCAGTCTTGACGAACCCCAGAGCAAAGCCGCCAAATTTGAATTCAAAAACAAAGAACGTGAGAACTGGCACTTTGTTCCCATGGATCGGGAAGGTGTCCGCTTTGATGCGCTCAAGCCTCACCAACAGCATCTTGCTTTCGGTCTTCTGGGAACCGGCCTCACTCAAAAAGGGCTCTTAACCGCCACCCAGATCATGACGCTCGAGGAAATCCTCAGAAGCCGCGGTGGTGATCCCAAGGTCCGGAATACTGAAAAATACAACATCGCCATCTTCGGCGATCCTTCCCCTACCAAGCCCTGGGGATGGCGTTTTGAAGGACATCACCT
>CALFSW010000351.1 GCA_937916505.1 uncultured Verrucomicrobiales bacterium
GCTTGCTGCGGGTGGCTCGTTCTTTGACCGGGCATGGCAAGAGCGGGGAGGCATTTATTCTTCTGCAGAAGCGAATGGAGGAGTTCGGCGAAGATCCGCTGATTCTGTTGCAGTTTTGCAATCTTGCTTTTAGTGAGGAAGAGGCCGTGATCGCAATTCCCTTTGGTCTGGAGCTGGTCAGGCAGGCCGTGAGTCCAACCGAACTGGAGGGTGCGATTCGTTCGGCTTCGAGGGTCATAAAAAAAGGATCCCAACAAGACGAAGTTTTGAAGAAACTGGAGGAGGATGCTGATTCCGGAATTTCCGAACAATGCCTCATTGCCGACCTTTATTCCGGGCAAGGTGACACCATCAAGGCCTTAAAGGTCCTCGATGCCGCGCAGAAAGCGGATGAGGGATTATTGGCCCGGTTCTATCGCGTTCGTTTTGACGAGAACCGGGGTGAATTGGATGGTGCCATTGCTTCTTTGCGGGAGATCATTGAGAAGCCCGAAGGCCGAAAGACGGTTCATGTTCGTCGTTTGGTGGGGCTCCTTGAAAATTCCGGAGATATCACCGCGGCATTGGCCGCAGTGGATGACTGGAAGCGCATGGCGCCCGGGGATCAGGCGGCCTGGACACGACGTGCCGAATTGTTATCCGATCATGGCGAGCCGGATCAGGCGGTGCTTGAGCTCCGCCGTATGGTTGGCAAATTTGGAGCCGGGGAAGATTCCCGTGCGCGTCTCGCGGCGGCCCTGATGGAGGCGAACGAACATCGCTCGGCGCAGCGAATTTATGGGCAGCTCTACGAGGAAGGCGAAGACATTTCGGTGAAGTTGAAGTGGGTCGGAGAATTGGCAAAAGTGGCTCGACGTGAAGGGTCCCTTGATGAATTGCTGGCTGATTTTGAGCGGCGCAAGAGAGAGAGCCCAAACTCGGTTGCGCCTCTTCTGGCCATCGCGGAAATTCATAATGCCTTGAACCAATATGAGGAGCGAAGGTCCGCGCTGTTGGAAGCGTCCCGACGTCGGCCGAACGATATTCAACTTCTCCAGCACATTGCTGATATTGAGGTGCGGGCCGGTGAGTTTGATCGTGCGGTGGGCTTGTTGAAAGATGCTGTAAAGCGTGATACGACTCCGGGCACAAAGCGAAAGCTGGCGAGCCTTTTCCTCAAAAACGGAGAGTTTTACGAAGGCTTGCGATTGCTCAAGGAACTTCCGGATGAGTCGAACGATCCCCGCAAAATTGAGACAACGACGTTATCCCTCATGGCGATGACTGAGTGGGATCTTGCGGTGCGCCATCTCTCGGAATTACGGCCAAAGCACCCCGGGGATTGGAGACTGAAATACCTCCATGCAGTTGCCCTTGAAATGGACGGGCAGGATGAAGTGGCTTTTGAAAGCTACAAGGGGCTTCTTAATGTGGAGACAACCATCAAGGGACTAAAGCCGATTTATGATCCCAAAAAACACCTGCGAGGATATTGGCTCCAGCGGGCCCGGTCGGAGGGTGCCATGAATGGCTGGGTGAAGATGCAGATATTCTCGAACATGATCAGCTCTGAAAAGAGCAACCTGACCCAAATGAGGCAGGGACACTCGAGCTACAGGGGGGCCTCGGTTGTCCAACTTCCCGGGACTCCTGAAGAGGTTCGCATGATGAGTTATGTCAAGGCGTCAGCCTTGGTGAAAATCTTTGAGGAATCAAAACAGGAGGAATTACGAAACTCTCTGACCATTCAAGGAATCGAGAGGCTTGATCTTTTTCAGTTGTCGATCAGCGACCGGAAGAAGCTTTTTGTAAAAGCGAATGAGCTTTTGGATACCGAGCCAGACAATCCCAAGTATCTTCAGCTTTGGATCAACTCACGTTCCGCAGTGGGGAAGGAGGAGGCAGTCGACCCCAGGCGTCTGCGCCGAATCCTCGATTTGGCGGTTAAGAAAAGTCCGCTTGAGGGCATGGGAATGCTTTCTGGAATGATCTACCGGAAGGAAATCGAGCGAACCGAAGCGGCTTCATTGTTGGCGGGCATGCTGAAATCCGTTCCTGCCGGAGAAGAGAGGGATCGGTTCATTCCAGGTTTGGTTTCTTTGGTGGTTCGTGAATCGGCCAAAGATCAGGAAGATGAGTTTAAAGAGCTGGCTTTGTTGCTGGTCTCGGAAGCGGCGGCGCTTGAAAAAAAGCCCAAGGATCGTAGCTGGATTGAGCAATGTCTTGTCTTGGCCATGAATATGGGAGAAGGGGATTCTTCGGTGGTGCTTTTGAATCGTCTTTCGGGGTGGCTTCTCGAAGAAAAAGTGGCGCAGTCGCTCTCCTCGAATCACTATCCCGGGAGTCCCCGGGCTTACAGTTGGGGGGGGCGCTCCGGAAGCTCAAATACGACGCTGAGTCATCCGAAATTCCCAACGATAAAGCTTCTTGGAATCCCTTCATCGGTGGGATCGCCGATTGTGTCCCGGCTCTCTGGTCAGAAGCAGAGCGATCATAAAATCCTGGCCAGAAGGGCCGAGCTTCTGGCGCTTCTTAAGAAGGATAGCGAAAAGGAAGAAGGAAGCGACAAGATGCCACCGAAGCCTTTGGAGGCGTTCCGGGGCAGGACTGCCGGGATTAAATTACCGATCCTGCGAGCGATGCTGGCATCTGCTCTTGGGGACGAGGAAGCGCTTCCGAAATTCGTCTCTTCCGTTGCGGAGTCGAACAATGTCGATGAGCTGAATCTGGCTGCGGGATACTTGTGGAAGACCGAAAAATTTGTGGAGGCCTACCAGGTTTTGACTCGTTTAAGAATGCTCACCTTGTCACGAGAAGAGCGGAAGCAAGTTGATGGCCGGCTTGCGATGGTCGGAGCCACCTTGGCGGATGAGAAGGATTTGGAGTGGGATCGCGAACCTGCGCAGCGGGCTGCCTTGCGTCTCCGGAAGGCACTCACTAATTACAACGAGCGGCCTGCCTTGATGAACGTTTTAATCAAACTGGGGCTTCAAAAGGAGGCGGAAAAGCTGGAGGCCTCACCCGGTTCAAAGAGTCGTTCCTCGCTTGCCAATCGTTCCTCGAGGAGGACCGGGGTTCAGGGAATGGTGGGTTTGGTGACCGATGGTCGCAAGGAGGAAGCCGCCCGCGAAGCGGCCAAACTGCTCAAGACCTATGCGAAGAATAGCAACTCCCGGTATGAGTCACAGCGACTGGTGGAAACCCTAAACAAGTTGGATCTTGAAGAGGATGTTTTGGCAAAACTCCATCCCGGAGAAAGCCAGAGTCTTTCACGTCGCCTTCTTTACGCGAACTTCGCGTTGACGGCTGACCGCAAGGACCTGGCCCGTCCGTTTTTTGAGGCATTGGTAAAAGAGCGGCCCAAGCACATGGAGGCGCGGGTGGGCCTGTTTATGTCCCTTTCGCAGGAAGAGCGCAATTATCAGGACTTTCTAAAAGAGGTCGATGGCAAGGTCGACACGGATGCGCTTCTCGACGCCATGTCAGCACTGTGGAGTAAGGCTGACGATCAGTATGATGAAACCATCGCGATGCTTGATCTTACCGAAGGGATCTTGAAGCACTTGAAGCCTAGTGCAGATGAAAAGCGGAATCTCTCCTGGGTGCCCTATCATTTGATGGCAGCAACCCGGGACACTTATTACAATGGAGTCCGGTTGGGAAACCTCTATGGCAGCCGCGAGAATACTACGTTGAATAAAGAGAAAACCGCGAAGTTTGATCAGGCCGCCAAGAGCGTTTTCGTGGAGATGCTGAATCATCCCCAGACGGCGGAGCAGGGCTTCATGATGTTATCGAAAGCCCGGGAAAGTCTTAAGATTTCCGATGAAGAGATTGTGAAATTTGCCCAAAGGGCTCTTCGGGAGGTGATTCGCCGGAAGAAATTCGTGAATCACAGCGGCTACGGCCAGCGGGACGCACTTTGGGTGCTGTTCCAGCGAAACGGATCGTCTTCGAGTTACTCCCTTGATGATGTTGCGGGGCCCATGGATTACCTGATCTCCAAGGGCGAAAACCAAGCCGTGATGAGTGATGAAATCATGGCGATCTTAAAAGAGAATCAACCCGGGAGGTTTGAGGCTCTCGAATTGGCACGTCGAATTACTTCGGTGGAGCCAGCCGAGGGGGCGAAGCTCTTTACCGATTGGTATGCCGGACTTGAAAAGGGGAAAGATGATCAGAAGAGAACAACAGATCAAATTGCGGCTGATCTCGTGAGCTTCGCCCGAAACGTTCTTCTCTTTGATTTGAAGCCATCGGGTTGGACGGACGATCTGGAGAAGAAGCTGATCGGGATCAGGAATGAACAATGGAACGATCATTCCGGATGGTCGGATTTTAGTGGGAAGTGGCTCGGATGGGTGGCCAAACACAAGGGCCGTGAAGCGGTGGAAAAGTTTGTTTACGATGTGTGTGTGGCGGCAATGGGGCCCGAGGAAAGGTGGCCGATTTTGGCTGAACTGGGAGTCAGCACGCTGCCCCAGGAATATCGGCAGCCCATGTCTACCTTGTCTGCAAAATTGACCGGTTTCTGTTTGGTGGAAGAAGCTGTCCTGCCTGTGATGAGACTGGCGACCGAACATGAGTTCGAAAAACTGGTGGAAAATTTCAATGTTCGGAGTGCGGTGTATCAGGTGGTCAGAGGCCTTAAGAAGCCGGAAGATTTGGTGGGTTGGTTTAAATCATCAGGGCTCAAGACATTATCCTCGGAAGGGGAAGGAGGCGCAGTGGTGACCTTGGGCCTATTGGGGATTATTGAGATTATTCCTGCCAAAGCCGACGAACAGGCGAAGGAGATGATCAAAAAAATTGAAGCGTTGGAAATGGATTCTCTCATCAAGGAGCTCATCAAGGTGCAAGTGCAGGCCTTGTCCACGAGTGACAAGGCCAAGGCGCTTGCGAAGCTCTGGGAGGAGCGCACTGATCTTTTGAAGGCGATGGCCGGGAAGAACGAAACGTTCGTTGCCACCCGGTTGAAAGGATGGTTCCCGGGGTATCGTTCCGAGTTTGCAGGTCCCAAGTTAAAGGCCTTCCTCGAAGGGTTGCAGGCCGGGCAAAATGAGGAACTCTCAAAGAAGGCGAAGCAGTGGCTCGCCGAAGGGGTGGAGATTGATACGAACGATTATCAGGGTAGGAAGCTCTGGGTTGAGGTGATCAAGATCGCCGAGGCTGATGCGAACCTTGCGGGGAAGGTGGTGGAAAAGATCTATGAAGCGGTGCAAACGTCTGCTTACCTGGGTCGGGGTCGCGCGAGCTCCGGCGGTTTTGTGAGGAAACCCCTCGATTCCTGGAATGGATACTTTTTGGAGTATCTGGTGGAGTATGGAAAATCCGTCGACCTGATCACCAAGGTGAAGCTGATCGATGGGATCTACCGTGGTCCTTTTGCGGAGCAGTTACTTGAACCTGCGACCGGAGGGAATTATTCCTACTACGTTCGAAATGATGTTCAAAGAGCCCTCAATGAACTGGGAGGCCCCAAGGACGATCAGAGTAAAAAAACACAGCTTCTTTTCTCCGGGATGGCGGAAAAATTGAGCGGGAAGGAACAATCGACTTTTGTGGCCATGGTTCTTCCCGCTCTTATTCGGAACGGGACAATTTCGAGCGACGACTTAAAGGAGGTCACCAAATGGTCGAACGAAGAATTACGAAAAAAATCTCCGTTGCTGGCCGAGAGTCTCAATTTATTCATTCAGATGGCCGCCGCAAACAGGCGTTCCGGCGACGAGCGGAAGAAGACACTCAAAACTGCCGAAAAGATGTTGGTGAAGTTGATTCCGCATTTGGAACTGCCAACTCCCCTCGCCGTGGAGTTTTCATACGGCTTACTGTCGTTGAGCCATGGCCCAAACCTCTTTGCCGGCAGGGAGCAATGGTCCTGGTTATCCGAAGTCATGTCGACTCATCCGAATGGCATGAGGGCCATTCCTTTGAGTAAATCACTGCGGATTTTTGAGTATCTCTCCAGGTTGCAATTCCCGGATAAGACAGAGGCGGCGAAGGAATTGATGGCGGCTGTTGAGGGCACTCTCATCACGCCGGACTTACTTCTGAAATTCCGGAACCAAAACAGCAATACAAGTTGGATCAGCCAACTTCTTCCCTTGTCTCTGGCTGCCGGAGATCTTGAACTCGCAAAAAGGTTGATTCAGCAGAATACCAGGAGCTTCCGGGGGGACCTCGCTTTGATTCTGGATGTAGCCGGAACGCTTGACGCCAAGATGGCTGCCAAATTGGCACCGGCGACGACGATGAGGTATCGCTACGAGAATCTCCCGTTGTATTCGAAGTCGACCACCGCCACGATCGCTAAAATTCTCGAAGCTCTGCCGGCGCGTGACAGGTATCGTTTCGAGGTCATGGCGGCCAGTTTGTATGACTCGGAAGTTGAAGGAGACGTCCCGCTCTTCTCAAGAAAAGAGAGGTTGGAAAAGCTTGCGGGCCGATTTGAAAAAGAAGCTCCGTCGGACAATGGACCGAGATGGCAGGTCCTCAATATATTCGCGTCGGATACCAGTTTGGTGAAGTTAATGATCGCTCATTTTCAGGCCGAAGCATCCAAGACCAACCTCGCGACCGCTCTGGCTCTTCAGAGCGAAGGCGGACGAAGCACGGACGGATCCGCCCTTATTAAAATCATTAAGCTTTGGCTCAAAGAGGAGATGCAAGCCGGTCGCCCCGGGGTGATGGCGAAACAGATCGAAATTTTGGCCACTAAAATCAAAGTCAACAATGACTACAACATTCGTTATGCAGGAAAGGAACTGACCACGGCCCTCATCCGATATTTGGTCGTTGAATCGTCAAAGAGCGAAGAAAAAGCGAGGGCTCTTCTGCCGCTTTCCCGGGCAAACATGGAGCAGCGTATGATCTTTGACAAAGGGAGCCGGGATAACGGAATGAAGGGTGTCATTTGGGGGGACCTCTTCGTCCATGTCTTCGCCGGTGAAACCGAAGCGTGGTATGCGCGGGTGGAGAAACTCGAGAAAGAGGAAAAGAAAGCATTTGTCGGTCCGTTGGGCGGTGAGGATCGCGGGGGGGTGCGTGAAATCACCAGCGCCGGGGTTTATGGGGCCGAGGGCCGTTCCAAAGAGCGGGTGGAATTCCTCGGGAAGTTACTTGGAGATCCGCTCTTTCTTGAAAAAGTGATGACCCATTACACCCGCCTTTCCAATTTCATGGACGCCGGAGTGGTCAACAGGGAGGAACTTTACCAGGTCATTGACGGGCTGCCCGGGGACCACTCCCGGAAGGCCGAATTCCTGATGGAGAAGGCTGGTGTCATGGGATGGCGGGAGGAAAAAGTGGACGAGGCTGAAAAAATTTACGAGCAAGCGCGCGAACTCGCTCTCAGTCGGAAAAACGATAAGATCGCTCATTTGAGTGACGCATTACATGCTCGCCTGCTGGGGCAAAAAAAACGTATATCAGAGTCATGGAAGTTTGGGAAAAGGGTCGATCCCAAGCATCTGCCCGAGCCCGATCAAAAGTGGTTCGCCAAGGATTCTGAAAAATGGAAAGAGGCCGCTACCAGGAAGCCTGTTCAGTCGGAGAAAAAATTGGATGACCCGTCCGATCAGCCAAGTAAGGAAACGACAGAAGAGCAGACCACGAAAGCGGAAGTTGTTCCAGAGTCCTCCAAGCCAATTCAGCCCCTCCAACCCACCACCCCGGAAAAATGAAAAACGAAGGAATTCAAAAGTTTCTCAACGAAGTCACACGTCGATTGAATCGAGGCCTCGCTTGGCGCGTGGCAGGTTGGGCCGTTCTGATCACCGGGATCGTGCTTTTGGCCCACGCCATCATCTATCGACTCTATGGAATGGAAGTTCCCTGGGGTGGAGCCTTGGTGATCTCATTCTATGCCCTTGCGATCGGCGCCGGGGTTTGGCTGATTCGACTCCGTAATTCGAACGAATGCGCCTTGGTCGCAGATAAGGAACTGGACCTTAAGGACTCACTGACGAGCGCGATGGAATTTGAGGAGAAGAACAGCGAGGTCTACAAGCTTCAGCTGAAGCAGACTGAAAACCTGCTGTCCGGGAAGAAGGCCGGCGATCTCAAAGTCGAGTTGCCGACGTGGTCGTTGGTTTCGGGAGGAGTTCTCGCCGCAGCCGCGATTGGCCTTGGGTTTCTGCCCAACAGTGAGGCTGTTCAACAGCGTCTCGACCAGGAAGCGCTCACCGAGAGCCGGTCCGAGGAGATCAAGACTGAGCTTGAAAAGTATGTGGAGGAATTCATCAAGGAGATGAGCGCCGACGAGAAGGAGGTTTTAAGTCCCGAGGAACTCAAGAAGTGGGTCAAGGATTTGAAACGAACGAAGGATCAGAAGGAGGCGATGCGACAACTTGCCCGCTTTGAACAGAAGGTGACCGAAGCCATGTCGAACATGGAGGCTCGCAAGGACGAGGAGGCGATGAAAGCGGCTGCTGCCGAGCTTGCCAAATCAGACCAGGCTGCGGCCCGTCAATTGGGCAAGAAGCTGGAATTGAAAGAATTTAAAGCGGCTGAAGAGGACCTTAAGAAACTCGCGGAAGCTGCCGAATTGAAGGACCCCGGGAAGATGGATCCAAAGGAACTCGAAAAGAAACTGGAGGAACTTAAAAAACTTCGTGAAGCCACCAAGCGTATGGCAAATGCCGCGCGCAAGCGGGGAGCCGGGCAGAAAAAGAAGCTCGGAAATGCCAACGGCCAAATGGCCCCGGGCAACGGGAAGGACATGGGGCAACTCATGGATGCCATGGACGCCGATGCCAAAGGCTTGCAGGGCGAGATCGCCAAAGGGAACTGGAAGAAGGGCGATTGGGAAAAGGGCATGAAATTCGAGAAGAACTTCAACAAGAACCTCAAGCAGTTTAACAAGAACCTCCGTCGCATGAATGGCAGGAACCTTGCCAAACGTCGTCTCGCTGACCTGCGTGCGGGCTTGAACAAAGCCCAGCGCTTTGCGAACGGACAGGCCCAGGCACTTGGACTCGCACAGGGGAAGAGGGCCGGTCAAGGCGGTCTGAAGCCTGGAGTGGGTAATGATCGTTCAAAGCGTAAGGAGCGCGACGAATCTCCCGAGGTTGGCAATGTCGCGTCTCTCGAAGGTCAAAAAGGCGTTGGACCCTCAATCACCGCAGTCGAAGAGGCTGACAGCGGAACCGGAATTTCCGGACGATCCGGGGAGACCAAGGCGCGCGAGTTCCGCCGCCAGATGGAATCATTTGTGCGCCGTGACGATGTCCCCGAAGACGTCAAGATGGGCGTGAAAAAATACTTCGAGCGCGTTCACGAAGTGAGCGAAGAAAAATAATTTTAAGACCAGGACACCCTACGAATTTTATGATGACCGAATCCATTGAAGCGAGGGCCGGCGAGTTTGCCGTGACCTTTAAAAAGATCACCGACGAGGTCGGGAAGTTTATTGTCGGCCAGCACGACATTATCGAGAACGTGCTCATCGCGGTGTGTTGTGGTGGTCACGTCTTGCTCGAAGGTGTTCCCGGATTGGGCAAGACCGCTCTTGTCAACACCTTGGCGGAGGCCCTTGATCTGAAGTTTAGCCGGATTCAGTTCACGCCCGATCTTCTTCCCAGTGATGTCGTGGGCACCCAGGTTCTTCAGGAATCCGAGGGACACCGCGGCCTTAAGTTTCAACCGGGACCGGTCTTCTGTAATATTCTGCTTGCTGATGAGATTAACCGGGCCACGCCCAAGACACAGGCCGCTCTCCTTGAGACCATGCAGGAGAAGCGGGTCACGGTGGCCAATGAGACCCATCCCATCGGTTTGCCGTTTTTTGTGCTCGCCACCCAGAACCCGATTGAGAACGACGGAACCTATCCGCTTCCCGAAGCCCAGCTCGACCGCTTCTTTTTCAAGCTCACTGTTGAGCTGCCAAACCACGATGACTTTGCGGAAATCTTGAATCGGACCGGCGGCAATACGCTTCCCAAGATCGGCGCGGTTGCGAATGGTGACGATATTATCAAGTTGGGTGAGACCCTTCGCGAGATTCCCATTGCTTCTGAAATTCAAGACCATCTCGTAAGGGTGGTTCGTAATACCCACCCGCAAAACGAAAAAGCTCCCCTGAAGGTGAAGACCTACGTTCGCCACGGAGCTTCTCCGCGTGCCGCCCAGGCGATGCTCTCGGCGGCACGGGTTCGGGCCCTCCTCGACGGTCGTTTCCATGTGGCCCGGGAGGATGTCGATGCCGTTGCCGTTCCGGCGATGCGGCACCGTCTCATTCTTTCCTTCGAAGGTGAGGCTGAAGGCATTTCGCCTGACGAGCTCATCAAGTCCGCCATCAAGTCTGCTTACTAAAAGGTCGTATGACCGGGGACGGTCATGCCACTGACATTTTCTTATGCCCGCCACACCCGGTGAACTCACCAATGCCGACTTTATTCGTCGGCTCGAAAGCCTTTTTCTCCTCGCTCGACGCGTTCTTGGCGGCACTCTCCAGGCCGATCGCAAGAGCAAGCGCAAAGGGGCGGGGATTACCTTTGCCGATTACGCCGAGTATCAGCCGGGAGATGACTATCGGGCCATCGATTGGCGGGTCTTTGCCCGCTTTGATCAACTTGTGGTCAAGCTTTTTGAAGTCGAAGAAGACACCACGGTTTATATCCTGGCGGACACCAGCCACTCGATGGGGAGTAAATTTCTTCCAGCCAAGAAACTGGTGGCGGCCATGGGCTACATCGCGCTGAATTGCCTCGACCGTCTGACGGTCTACGGAATGGCGGAAAAGCTGACCGCCATCCAAAACCCCACGCGAGGCAAGGCCAAGGTGCTGAGTTTTTTACGCGCACTTGAATCAGGCGAAACACAGGGGGGGGGCACAGATTTCACCGCGTGTGTTCGTGAGTTTGAGGTCCGCCATCGCAAAAAGGGAGTGGTGCTCGTGATCTCGGATTTCCTTTTTCCGGGTGGATTTGAAGATGGATTGAAACGACTCTCGGGTCTTGGTCACGATGTCTATTGTCTGCAAATGCACGCCAAGTCCGATCTCACTTGTGATTGGAAAGGCGATGTTGAAATCGACTGTGTTGAGACCCACCAAAAGGAACGGATTACCGTGACCCGAAAGGAGATTCACAAATACGAGGAGATCATGGCTGCGTGGAATGCTTCGCTTCAAAAGGAATGCGCGCGCCGGGGGATCGGTTATGCCTCAACGACCGATGATATTCCCTTTGAAGAGATCGTGCAGGGGATTTTGCGTAGAGGAGGACTCGTCGCATGACTTTCCTCGCACCTGGATTGCTGTGGGGCCTACTTACTCTCATTCCCATTGCTGCGATTTTTTTTCTGAAGGTTCGGCCCCGCCGAAAGCAGACCAATGCTTTTTTTCTTTGGCAAAAGGTTTTTGAAGATAAGAAGTCTTCGGCCCTCTTTCGTCGGCTGAGAGATCTTTTTTCGCTGATCCTCATGTTGCTCGCGGCCGCGGCCATTGTTTTCGCGATGTCACGTCCCCGGATCGATGATGATGATGACGGTCGGGACCTTCTTGTCGTCGTCGACATTTCAGCTTCGATGTCAGCCGGTCCGGTCGATGAAAGGGGAATTGATCTCGCTCGACAGAAGGCGGAGGGCATCGTGACCGCGCTCAACGGCACCCGCCGAATGGCGCTCGCCAGTTTTGGAGACACGCTTGAGTTTGCGAGCCATCTCTCTGACAGCCCGCGTGATCTTTTGCAATCGGTTCGCTCCCTGGAGACCCGGGACGTTCCGGTATCAGAGGTAGCTCGGCGGACTCTCAATCAATATGCAAGTGGTGACAATGGTGGTGGTAATTATCGCGTTATATTACTGACCGACGGCCACGGGGGATTGGAGGGATTGAATGAAAATATCGAGGTCATGCGCCTGGGTGATCCCATCGAGAATGCGGGATTGGTTGAAGCTGATTTTGGCTGGATTCCCGGCAAGTCCAACTCCGCGGGATTCTTCTATCGCATCGCTTCGTCCTTTTCCGAAACCAAGCAAGCCGAATTGGAGCTGCGTAATGCTGAAACCGGAGGGATTGCCCGACTTCTTCCGGTCACTCTTGAACCCGGTCTCACCGAACCCCGGGTCCTGGAGATCGGGGAGGCCGAACCCGGAAGATGGATCGTCTCTCTCAATATCGCCGACGATTTCCCCAAGGATAACGAGATCGAAATGATCCTGCCCGAGCAGAAGAAAATTCCAGTTCGAGTGAGTGCCAGGCAGACTTACTTTTTCCAACGATGCCTCGAAGCCTTTGATTTGGCCGGTGGAATTTTGACGCAATCATCGGAAGATGCCGAACTCATGTTGGGACAGGGCGCTCCCGATGGTGAGGAACCGGCTCTCGTCTTCGGTCCGGATGGTGAATCTCCTTTTTGGACCTCGCTCGGTGATCCGGTCGAGGTTCTCGCGGCGCGGGTGATCGTGGAAGGTCATCCTGTTTTAAAACACCTCGACCTTGAGGGGATGCCTTTTGTAGGAGCCCGGTCCCTCACACCTCCGGAGGGGGCCATCATCCTGGCCAAATCCGAAAGCGGCGTTCCTCTCATCTATAAGAGCTCCCAGGAAGGTCGGACGGCGATTGTTGTTAATCTTGATCCGTCCCTTGGCGATTTCTTCCTTTCCCCGTGGTTTCCGGTTCTGGTCCATGATGCCGCCCGTCACTTGAAGTCCCGGGAAGGGGATTGGAAGGCCGTCTATCCCACCGGCACTGTGGTGCAGGTTCCAAACGGTGGAACGATCACCAAGCCGGGAGGCGACGTGATCGAGAGTGGTCCGGTGCAACTCGACGAACCCGGCCTTTTTTCTCTCTCATTGCCAGGCCAGACGACCCTTTTTGGGGCCTCTCTTCTTCATCCGGGCGAATCACTTCTTGATGATTCAGGGCCGGAAAATTCGGCGGAAGACGTCGCCAGTGGCAACCCGCCGGCTCTTTGGCTCTTAATTATCGCGCTCATCATTATCGCTGTGGAAAGCATTCTCTATCATCGTAGAAAACTTGGTTAAATGGAATTTCTAGGATGGAACTCTCTCTGGTGGCTCCTCGTTCTCGCAGGACTTGGAACCGCATTTTATTTTTCGTTGGTCGACCGACCCACTCGCATGAAGTGGCTCTCATTCTTATTCCGCATCGCGGCGATCATTCTCATCATCTTTGCCTTGTGCCGGCCGTTTTGGAGCGCGGAAAAGAAGGAAGTTCACGTCGCTTTTCTTCTCGATGTCTCGGAATCAGTTGATGTTTCTTCGATGAAGAGCGCACTCGGGAAAATGCGTGAAGGGGTCGCCGAACTCGGTGAAGGAGATTCACACGGTGTCTTTCTTTTCGGGAAAGAAGTGCGTGAGGTCTCGCTCGATGAAGTGGAGGAATTTATCGAATCCTGTGAAAAAGGGCGGGCTGATGCGGAATTCCGCTCGTCCACTGATCTTGCGGCAGCGGTGTCGCACGTTCGTCTGTCGCTCCCGGCAGACCGGGGGAAGCGGATTGTTCTTTTGACCGACGGTCTTCTTCCAGCCGCTCCCGGCGAGGTCTTTGCTCAGCTTGAAAAGGAAGAGACCGACGTTCGTGTCGTCCAACTCGAATCTCTCAAAAAGCCCGAGGCCTCGATTAGGAGCTTTGCGGCGGCTTCTCCGACCGCCTTTCAGGGTGAGATCGCCCGACTCCGGGTTGAACTTGGTGCCAATCGTGAGATGAAGGCCAAGCTCCGGATTCTCCATCGCGGCGTTGCCGTCGCTGAGAAACAGGTGCAGCTCAAAGCCGACGAAGAGACTGTCGAATACGTTGAGGTCGAAATGGTTTCCGCCGGGGACAGCGTGTGGGAAGCCCATCTTGAACCGGACGAGGATTACTTTCCCAACAACAATCAGGCTTCCACCACGGTTTCGGTGAGCGGTCAGCCGAGGGTTCTGGTCATTCACGAGAAGCCCCAACAGCTTCGGGAGGCGGCCCGCGCGCTTCGTGAGCAGGGTATCGAACTCGACGTTCGTGGGGCCCGTGGTCTGCCGGATTCTCTGCGAGGCCTCCTTGCATTCGATGCCATCATGATCGCGGATCTGCCTGCGACCTCGATGCAGCCAAAACAAATGCGATGGCTCAAGCAGTATGTCAGTGATTTCGGTGGGGGACTGATCATGACGGGGTCCGAGAATTCCTTCGGTCTTGGAGGATATTACAAGACTCCGGTGGAGGAGGTTCTGCCACTCGTCTCTCGCTTTGAAAAGGAGAAGCAAAAGCCGTCGCTCGCGATGGTGCTGGTGATCGATAAGTCCGGTTCCATGTCCGGGAATCCCATCGTGTTGGCCCGGCAGGCCGCTCGGGCCGCCGCCGAACTTCTAAGCCCCCAGGACCAGATTGCAGTCATTGGCTTCGATAGCAACCCCCAGCTCTTCCTTGATCTCACCCCCGCCGGAAACCAAGGAGCGATTGGCGCTGCGATTGACTCCATTCAAGCGAGTGGAGGAACGGACCTGGCCCCGGCGGTCGCTCAAGCCAAGGACATCCTTGCCGGAGCGAGTGCCAAAATTAAACACGTCATCGCGATGACCGACGGTCAGACTTCGCAATCCAACCTCCTCGAGCTTTGTCAGGAAATGGCCGACTCGGGAATGACTGTCTCCACCGTTGCAATGGGGCAGGGGGCCTCCCGCGAACTCCTCGCTGCCATGGCCGATGCCGGAAAAGGACGATACTACGAAACGGACGCGCCCGAAAACGTCCCTCAGATTTTCACCAAGGAGACGATGCAGGCCAGTAAGTCGGCGATTAAGGAGGATCTTTATGCCGTCGCGCCCATTACCGAGCATCCCATGATTTCCGGTTACGAAGAGTCGGAATTCCCGATGATTCTCGGCTACGTCATGACCCGGGTGAAGCCAACCGCCCAACTTCTCCTCGCTGCCGAATCCGGCGACCCGTTGCTTGCAACCGGTCAGTTTGGTCTTGGAACCGGAGTGGCCTTTACCGCGGACCTTACCGATCGTTGGGGAAGTGAATGGCTGACCTGGGATGGATTCGGACCTTTTTGGGCGCAGGTGATTCGAGGCGCTTTGAAGAAAGATGATTCAGTTGGTTTGGCCGCGCAGACGAGGGTTGAAGGCGGACAGTGGAAGATCGACATCCGCCGTCTCAATGATGCGGGAGCTCCCGTAAACGGAATCGAGTGGAAAGCCCAGGCCTTTGATTCTGATGGGAATACCACTCCGGTGACCGTGAAAGAGACCGGCCTTGGTCGTTATCAGGCAAGTGTTCCGGTCACCGGTGACCGCATGGCGCTTCAGCTGACGGATGCGGTTCACGCCAAGATGAAAACCCTCCAGTGGAACCGGGGGTATCCCGACGAATATCGCCTCGCGTCCGCGTATCGCAGCGAGGTTCTGGGCAAGGAGGTCTATCAGCCGGCGGAAGTGAAAGCAGGGATCGCCCCGGTCAACGTCAAGTCCACTGCGATGCCTTTATTCGGATTCCTCGCTCTCGGTTGCCTCTTCCTGAGCATCCTCTTCAGGAGAATCTAGAATGGGATCCTTCTTTCGATGAAAGAGGTAAAAGAGGGTGGGGCAGAGGACGAGGGTGAGGACTGTCGCAAAGGTGAGACCGAACATCATCGCGTAGGCCATGGACGACCACATGCCACCGCCGGCGATGGCGAGGGGGAGGAGTCCAAAGACCGTCGTTGCGGTCGTCATGATGATGGGGCGGAAGCGTGACTTGGCGGAGTCGATAATGCAGAGCACGAATTCCTTGCTTCCTTCCGCAACCTGGCTGCGGGTTGCATCGATGAGGAGGATGGCGTTGTTGACTACGATTCCCATAAGGGCGATGAGTCCGAGGAGGGTCATGAAGCCGAAGGAGGAGCCCGTTAGGAGCAGTCCGGGCACCACTCCGATCAGCATGGGGGGAATGGTCATCATGATGATGATGAAAGCACGCAGGGAGTTGAATTGGGCAATGAGGATTAAGCAAAGAATCGCGATGGGGATAGGGGCTCCGGCCGCCATTTTTTCCTGGGATTCAGCCGACTTGGCTTGCTCGCCATCCCACTCAATGGTGTAGTCGGAAGGCCAATTGGAACCGGCGATGAGCTCTTCAATCTTGGGTTTCATGTCAGCGAGGACTTCCGAGGCAAAGCGCCCCTGGGCCCGACACTTAATGGTCATCTGTCTTTGGGTATTCCAGCGAGCGATCGATCCGGGTTGGAACTCCAGATTGATGTCGGCGGTTTGGCTGAGCGGGACGACCCCGCTTGAGGCTCCAAAGATGGGGAGGTCCCGAAGATCGTCGAGGTTTTCACGGAAGTCTTCCCGTGAGCGGAGGGTCACCGGAATGGTTCGTTCGCCCTCCCGGAAGGTGGTGGCATTGAGGCCCTCGTATTGCAGCGATAGCGCGTTGGCGAGGCTGGAGGTGTTGAGACCAAGCCGGGAAAGTCGAACCGGGTCGGGATCGATTGAAATTTGCTTTGTCCAGATTCCCCAGTCATCTAGCACCTCGATGGCCCCTTCGGTTTCTCTCATGACTTCTGCGATCTGGTCTCGCAGTTTATAGATGGTGTCGAGATCGGGGCCTCGGAGTTTGATCTGAATCGGGTCACCCACCGCGGGCCCGCTTTCCAAAGCCTGCGCTGAGATTCGTGCCGATGGAAATTCTTCGCGAGCATGCCCACCCACTTCCTTGATGAGCTTGTGGACCCGGTCGGCGTCTTCAGTGGAGGTCAGGATACTGAAGAAGGCATAATTCGGGCTGCCTTGTTTAGGGGAAAGAGTGAGATACCATCGTGGTCCGCTGTTGCCAATCCAGCTTGAGACGCTTTTGACGTCTTCTTTCTTCTCAGTGAGAAGCCAGTCTTCCATGCGGGAAACCTGAGCCTCGGTTTCGGCAATGTTCGATCCAAGCGGGAGTTCGAAATCGATGATGAATTGACCGCGGTCGTTTGGGGGGAAGAAGATGTTTGGAACGAGTTTCATGCCCAAAAGAGCAACGAAGGTGAGCGCGAAAATGAGGACAGGCACGGTCCACTTGAGCTTTAAACTGAAGCGAAGGAGCCTCTCGTAAGGTGCTGAAACTTTTGTGACGAGTCTGCCGACAAAAGTGTCTTTTGTGAGCGGCTTGAGGAAGTAGTAGGCAAAGAACGGAATGATGGTCAGCGAGAGGACCCAGGACCCGAGGAGGGTTAGCGCGACCACGGCAAAAAGACTATAGGTGAATTCGGCGGTAGCCCCGTCAGCCATGGCAATGATCCCGAAAGCCGCGATGGTGGTGCCCGAGCCGGCGAGCAGGGGAATGATCAGCCCTTGAACGGACTCAATGACAGCTTGCTTGCGCTCCATTCCTTTGTTGAGGCGATCCAGGACTTGTTCGCAAACCACGACGGCATTGTCCACGAGGAGACCAAGGGCAATGATGAGCGCGGCGATCGACATCATCTCGAGCTGGACTCCGGCCACCGGCATCAAGGTGAAGCAGAGGAGAACCGCTGAGGGGACAAGAATGCCGACCAAAAGGGCCAGTCTCATTCCGGAGAAAAGGAACATGATGACCAGAACGAAAACAAAGGCCTGAACGAGATTGACGATGAAGGCATTGATGGAAGCCTCGACATAGACGGGTTGAAAAAACATGGTCTCGATTTCGAGGCCGAGAGGGAGCTCTTCCTGGATTTTTGCGATCTCTGCCGCGATCCCTTCTCCGATTGCTGTGACCACTCCTCCGTCTTTCATGGAAGCCGAGATGCAGAGAACCCTCTCTCCGTTGAAGTGGCTGAAGGAGGTTGCGGGATCGTTGTAGGCGCGTTTGACCTTGAAGAGATCGGAAACACGGATTGACGAAGGTTGGCCGGAAAGGGTGAGCTGGTAATCGGAGAGCTCCTCGAGAGATTCGAATTCACCCAGGGTGACGATTTGCAGACGTTCGTCTCCGTAGTTGGCGCTTCCGCTGTTGACGACGGCATTTTGATCATTGAGAGCGCTGGCAACTTCCTGGGGGGAGATGCCGCGGGCCGCGAGCTCGCTGCTGGAGAATTCGAGGAAAATACGCTCGTCCTGATTGCCGTGAAATTCGACCTTGCCGACACCATCGAGGGCGAGGAGGCGATCGCGAATCATGTCGCCATAATCTTTCAGTTCGGCAGAGGTGAAATCCTTTCCACGGAGGGCGAAGACGTAGGGGAATTCATCACCAATATCATCATTGATGAATGGCGCTCCGGTTCCATTTGGAAGTTTGGTGGATCCGATTTTATTACGCATGTCGGTCCAGATGTCCTCCATCTCAAAGTAGGACTCATCAATTTCTACTGTGATGGTGGAGAGCCCCGGCTTTGAAACCGAGGTGACCTGGTGAATCTGGGGGAGCTGGCGAATGGCCTGCTCAAGTGGTTCGGTGACCTCTTGTTCCACCTGGACGGAGGACCGGCCGGGGTATTGCGTCATGACGATGGCATTGCGAATCGTGATGGCGGGATACTCCCGGTTTCCAATGGTGAAGTAAGTGACGACACCAAAGATCATGATCCCGAGATACAGGATCATGGCGGTGCGACTGTTATTGAGAGTCAGTGAAGCCGGATTCAGCATCTTTTTTGGAAGTTAGTCTTTAAGAAGAGTGACTTCCATGCCCGGAGTGAGGCTTTGGACTCCTTTGGAAACGATGACCTGCCCCGTGGCGAGTCCGGTCAGAACTTCAAGTTTACCGCCACCGGTGAGATTGCCAATGGTGACCGGGACTCGGCTGACGGTGCTGGTGTTGCCCTCCGGTTGATCGACGAGCCAGACGTAGTTCGAGCCATCGGGAGAGGCCAGAATGGCGGTGCCGGGCAGCGCAAAGCCCTGTTGGCCCTCGATTGGGAAATCAAAGGAAGCTTCCCCATCAAGTCCGGATCGGAGGTTGGTGGTCGAGCTTGGATCGTCGATGGCGATCGTGATGGGGTAGGTGGTGTTTGAAGAGGCGACCGGTGAGATTTTGATCACGGTTCCGGTGATTTTTTGACCGGCGAGATCGCTGAGGGTGAGGGTGACCTTCTGCTTTTCCTTGATATGGGAAATGACGCTGGTCGGGACACTCGTTTCGAAGTTCATGCCTAGTTTTCCCTGGATTGCGATCACTGGATTTCCGGCGGCTACCACTTGATTCACGTCTGCGGGAATATCCGTAACGATGCCGTCATAAGGCATTTTGAGAGTGGTGTATCCAACCGCAAGTTCGGCGGAGGCGAGTCTTGCTTCGGTCGCCTTTTGGCTTGCGATGGCAGTGTCGAAGTCTGCTTGACTGGCGTTGCCTGACTCATGAAGTTCCTGGGCCCGGCGAAGTTGTTGTATGGCCTGATCGTCCTGTGCTTGGGCGTTATCACGTTCGGCATCGACATTGGATCGATCCAGTTGGGCCAGAGGGGTGCCCTTGGGGTAGGGTTTTCCTTCTTCGGCGAAAATGGCTTCAATACGTCCTGCCAATTCGAAACCGAGATCGACCGAACGCGCTGCTTGGGTCTCTCCTGAGAATCTTCGATTGTTTTCTTGTGATTTTTCAGGAACCACAAAGGTGATGACGGGGCGTGGCTTGGGCGGAGCGACAGTCTCATCGGAATCGCAGCTGATAAGCAGTGCGGGGAACAAGAGGATGAGCAGGCCAAAGAATTTATTTTTTAAGGACGCGAACATGGACGGAACCGGTTTTTTGGAAATCACGATAGTGTTGAATGAAGTCTGAAATTTGCGGCTTCGACTTGGAATACTCGAACCAGGCGATGGCCCGTTGGAGTGAGAGGGTATCTTTCAGGTAAGTGTAAACGGAGTTGGCTTCGGCTTGCTGCTGTGAGAGCAAGTTGCTTTGGGCGTCGATGAGGGTGACGATATTGACTTGTCCCTGATAATACTTCTCCTTGATGTTTTTGTAATTCTTCCCGGAGGCAATGCGAGCCATGCGTGAGAGGCGGACGGCGGGATGACTGGCGGCCATGTTGTAGCAGGCAACCAGAGCACGTTGTTCGACAAGATAGACTGCTCGCTCGCGCTGCGCTTGCAGTTGTGCGATGCCCGCTTGGATTTTTGAGACATCGGCATCGCGGAGATCCCCTTCGAGGAAGGGGAGAGTGAATCCAAGCCCAACGGTCCATTCATTTTGAGTTCCTCCGGTGGAGATTGAGCTGTCTTCGAAGACGCGGCGCACGGCTGCGTTAAGGCTCACTTGAGGCCGTTTGTGGCGTTGTTTTCTTTCCTCCATGCGAATTCCTTCGGCTCTGAGATTGTAGTCGAAGGATTTGATTTCGGGGGCATTTGCAGAAGCGAGTGCCCTGGTAAAGCGGATGAACCCTTCGAATTGTTTCTTGTTCGCGATCAGTTCGCCAAGGGAGCCATCGAGAAAGTAAGTTTGCTTGTCTTCCAGAGTGATGTCCTGCAAGTCCCAGTGTTTTTGAGCATCTGCAGCGGGTTGCACATTTAGTTCGGAACGGGCGCTTCTGCGGCTGCTGTCGGCGCTGATAAGCTGGCTCCGGGCGGATGCCAGGGAGGCCTGCCATCGAAATGAATCGGTGTTGTCCTCGGCTCCGATACCCCGACGGATCTCTGCCAGGCCGAGATTCTCCTGGACGAGAAGAACGTTAGCTCGCTGGATTCGATAAATGGCCTCGGCAAGGAGGCTGTCGAGATACGCGTGAGCGGTGCTTTCAACGGTATCCAGGACGATTGATTGGGAATCCAATTTTGCGGCTTCGCTCCGTTGGCTGAGTGATTCAATTTGTTGATAAAGTTCGTCGGAATAGAGGAGTCTGTTGACTTCGACCCCGAGCGAGGCCGATCCGGCATATTTGGGAGTTGTGAGGGGGTTGATACGGTCCCGGTTGCTCTGTCCGCCAGCCTGGCCGACGAGGTTGGCTGTCGTGGAATATCGCGCGTTTGTTGCAAGGACGTCGGCCAAGGTTGACTGCCAGGCGGCTTTGGCGGCTTTGATGTTTGGATTTCGTCTGGCCGCCGTCGCCATCGCAACCTCGAGGGAGAGATTCCCGGAATATTGAATGACTTCGTCTTGCTTGAAGAAGGTTGCGCTCAGAGCGGTGTCGTAGTCGGGGGACCAACCAATCTGGCGTGCGGTCACCAGGTTGATTTTGAGCTGGTCGGCAAGTTTAAGAAGGACAGGAAGATGGTTGGTATTGATCCCCAGAAGCGCCTGGTGAAGATTGAGGGCCAGGCGGCGGTGAAGAGTCTCGGAGATTTGGGGAGCCAGGCAGGCAAAGGCACCGATATCGTCATCGTCTCCGACATCGACATCATTGGGTCCCAGCATCGAAAGGTTTATTTTCTTCTTTTTGGCCAGAGTCACGAAGATGGCCTTTCGCTGCTCGACGGTCATCGAGGGGAGAAGAGGAACGTAGACGGCCCGGGTGTTTGAGGAGAGATTGGATAAGGAAATGTCGCCTGGCGAGATGGGAATGATCTGGAGATCGAGATCGTTCTTTTCCTCGAAGGCTGCGACGTTTTTTGTCAGATCGGCCCCCAGGGTATTGATGATTTGTTCTTCAATGAGAACGTCGATTTTCTTGGTCTTGGCGAGGGATGAAAGGGCGGTGAGATCGGCGAGAAGTCGGCTGCGCATCAGCACAAAGCTGTAATTTTGAATTTTTGAAGTGTCCTCGTCAGTGACGAGGGCGTTGTCCAGATCTGAAAACTCAATCGCTCCCGCGATAACGGGTTTGCTACGTTGCTCCGCAGGGAGCCGAAGTGCGGCGTGGCTGGAAGCCATGCCGGCGGTGAAGATGACCTCCACGAGAGGGTTATCGAGGGCGTCGTTGAGGGTTTTGTTGACATCTGCAAGCGAGTTGCTGGCTGGCTGGAGGGAAAGATATTCAAGCTTATACTGATCGCGGGCAAGGGGTTTCAAGGCGTCTGTGAACCCGGCGATGATCCGATCGAAATGTTCGGA
>CALFSW010000352.1 GCA_937916505.1 uncultured Verrucomicrobiales bacterium
CTAGGTGAAATCTCCCGGGAAAATGAATCTGTAACCCGTCAGGTCGGCGCCATTCAGGATGAAACCAACCGCATGGAGCGCATCGTCCAGGACTTCCTGAGCTTCGCACGCCCCTCCGAGCCCAATCTGGAACGCATCAGCGTAACGGAATTCCTCGAAGAAATTCATGCCCTTGCCCTCCCTGAGATGAGCACCCGCGATATCTCTCTCGTCATCGGTCGCACTGTGGAGGCCCGACTCCGGCTCGATCAGGAACAGCTCAAACAAGTCTTCCTCAATCTCATTCGCAATGCCGCCGAAGCCTGCCCCGAAGGTGGTGAAATCATCCTCTCTTCCGAGCGAGCCGGTAAAAATGTGATCCTCACCGTTATCGACAACGGCTCCGGCATCCCCGGGGAATACCTCGACCGCATTTTCGATCCCTTTTTCAGCAAAAAGAAAGCAGGCACCGGCCTCGGTCTCGCCATCTGCCGGAATATCGTAGAAACCCACCACGGCCGGATCACCTGCGAAAGCACCGAAGGAAAAGGAACCACCTTTACCATCACTCTCGAAGCGATTTAAAAGATTCTTGGGACTCTCCTCTTCAGCACCATAGTCAACCAAGCATTCTCTCACAAAATGTCCGCCAACATCCTTCTCGTCGATGACGATGCCGCACTTGCCGACGCCGTCAAAGCGGTCCTCGAAAGCCGGGGCCACACCGTCACTCATTTCGATGATGGCGAAGCCGCACTTGCTGCTGCAGAAAAAGGCAACTTCCATCTCGTCCTCACCGACTACCGCATGCCGGGCATGGGCGGGATGCAGCTGTTGGAGAAACTTCATGAGAGTCACCCTCTCCTTCCCATCATCATGATGACCGCCTTCAGCACCACCGATCGGGCCATCGAGGCTACTAAAAAGGGGGCCTTTGATTACCTCATCAAGCCCTTTGAAATGCCTGACCTCCTGGATCTCGTCAAGCGTGCCGCAGACTCCAGCCAGATCACCGCCAAGCCGGTCACCGTCGGGCGTGAAGACCCGCAGAAGGACTCCATCGTCGGAACCTGCCGGGGCATGCAAAACGTCTTCAAGGAAATCGGCAAAATCGCCGACAAGCCCATCAGCGTCCTCATTAAGGGCGAAACCGGCTCAGGGAAGGAACTCATCGCCCGCGCCATCTACCAGCATAGCGAGCGTGCCAAGGGGGCTTTCGTCGCCGTCAATTGTGCCGCCATCCCTGACAACCTCATCGAAAGCGAACTCTTCGGCCACGAACGCGGAGCCTTCACCGGAGCAATCAGCAAACGTATCGGCCGTTTTGAGCAAGCCAATGGCGGAACCCTTTTCCTCGATGAAATCGGCGACCTCCCCTGGCAGACGCAGGTCAAACTCCTCCGCGTGCTGCAGGAAAAAACCATCAGCCGTGTCGGAGGAAAGGAAGAGATCCCCATCGACGTCCGCATCATCAGCGCCACCCACCGTGATCTTGAGCAAATGATCAAAGACGAATCCTTCCGCCAGGATCTCTTCTTCCGTCTGAATGCCTCCGTCATTGAGCTCCCCCCGCTCCGCGAGCGCCGCGAAGACATCCCTGCACTCGTCAACTACTTCCTCGCCAAATACGCTCTGGAGTTTCACACCCAGCCTCCTTCCGTTCACAAGGACGCCCTCACATACCTTACGGAACAAGCATGGCCCGGGAACGTCCGCCAGCTCGAGAATGTCGTTCGGCGCTCCCTCATCGACGCTCGTGGTTTCACCATCAACAAGAGCATGATCGAAGCAAGCCTCAAGGTCTCCCCCACCGCCCCCCCTCATACCCCGGAAGAAGGAGGCCTCGCCGCACACATCCAGCGTCGTCTCTTCGCCGCCAGCGAAGGCGAACTTGCCGACGGAGCCTTTGCCATCCTCAATGCCGACCTAGAAGAAGAGCTTTACCGTCAAGCCGTCGCTCTCTCCCATGGAAACCAATCCAATATCTCAAAGTGGCTCGGCGTCTCCCGCATGACCGTGCGGGACAAGCTCGATAAGTATGATCTCTTTCCGAAGAGAAAAGGCTAGACCTTCAACATCATCAACACCCGGGACACATCTAAGAAGACACTTCCGGATGCAGATCACTGCCAGCCAGCTTCGCTGAAATCAACTCCAGCAGATCTTCGGGCTGGAACGGCTTATAGATCACCTCGATTTGCTCAATCCGTCTCAACTCTGCCAGCTCGTCGTCCTTCCCGGTTAATACGATAAAGCTCACTTCTGGAGCCACCGCACACATCATTTGAATGGCCTGCCTGGGGTCCACCCATTGATTGTTGTCGTAATCGGTGATCACAAATTCAGCCTTGCCCTCGCCCAGCTTTTCCAGGGCACACACCGCATCGATCTCTTCGAGAATGGAATAGCCCTTGAGCTGGAGAACTTCTCGAATCGCCGAGCGAATGCTATCATCGTCCTCCATCAGCAGAATGATGGTCTGGGCGGTGGGTTGGAGTATTGGCGAAAGGCTCATGATCCAAGTAGGTTACCAACTCTTATGAGCTGGCAACGTGCCAAGAGCACGCTCCAACAGTCTTCATGATGCAGGACCCAGCTTCTATCTCTTGGATCTAAAACGAATTTCCGCCTAAATCCACCGGCAACTTTCCGGCACTGCCCGGAAACATCATCCAACTCGCGATCAGAAAAATGGCCACTCGTTGGACACTCTGTAAAGCGCGAGGCCACATTACCTCACGGGTGCCATCCCTCCATCTCCTTTAGGACAAGCCCTAATCGTTGATAGAACGGACTTAGCCCTGTTCCTGTCATCTTTGGCACAGTATGAGCCTTAGAGATTGGCATTCCATGACAGAGATTCCCAGAAACCAGAAACAAGCAGAGAAGGTCCCCGACTATTCTCAACACCTCACCGTTGGCTGGCGCGAGTGGGTCTCTCTGCCGGAACTTCATGTCCCGGCGATCAAAGCCAAAATCGACACCGGGGCTCGCACCTCTTGCCTGCATACCGCAAACTACGAGATCTTCCAAAAAGACAAACAGGATTGGGTCCGTTTCACCGTCCACCCGATTAAGGAACACGATGAAGTCGAAACCCACGCCGAAGCCCTGGTCACCGACTACCGCATCGTGCGTGATTCCGGTGGACATGAGGAACGTCGGCCCTTTATCAAATCCCCTCTTAAGATCGGCAACCAAACCTGGGAGATCGAAATCAGCCTCTCCAACCGGGAACAAATGAAATTCCGTATGCTCCTCGGACGCACCGGACTTCGCCAACGTGTTCTCGTTGACTGTGCCTCCTCATACCTTTCCGGAAAAAAATCTAAAATAACGACAAAATGAAAATCGCCATCCTCTCACGAAACAAAAATCTCTACTCAACCCGTCGTCTGGTGGAAGCAGGAGAAAAACAAGGCCATCAGGTCGACGTCATCGACTACGTCCGCTGCTACATGAACATCGCCACCAAGAAGCCCTCCATCTTCATTGGCGACCAGGAATTAAATGACTACGATGCCGTGGTTCCCCGCATCGGGGCCTCACAAACATTCTTTGGCACCGCCGTCGTCCGTCAGTTTGAAATGATGGGGACCTACTCCGTCAATGAATCCGTCGCAATCTCCCGCTCGCGAGACAAACTGCGCAGCATGCAACTTCTCTCCCGGCGCGGCGTCGGCCTCCCCGTCACCGCCTTCGCCCACGACACCAAAGCGACCGGGTCATTGATTAAACTGTGCGGTGGCGCCCCCGTCGTCATTAAGCTTCTGGAAGGAACCCAGGGCGTGGGCGTGGTTCTCGCCGAGACTCAAAAAGCCGCCGAGTCCGTCATCGAAGCCTTCCGTGGACTCAACGCCAACATTCTCGTCCAGCAGTTTGTCAAAGAAGCGGGAGGGGCCGACATCCGCTGCTTCGTCGTCGGTGGCAAAGTCGTCGCCGCTATGAAACGTCAGGGCGCCGAAGGAGAATTTCGTTCCAATTTACACCGGGGCGGAAATGCCGCTCTCTGTAAAATCACCCCTACCGAACGGGCCACCGCCGTCCAGGCCGCCAAAGTCATGGGCCTCAATGTCGCTGGGGTCGATCTCCTCCGCGCCAATAGCGGCCCCGTTGTGATGGAGGTGAACTCTTCTCCTGGTCTCGAAGGCATCGAAGCAGCCACCAAAAAAGATGTCGCTGGCACCATCATCCAGTTCATCGCCAAAAACGCCGCCCTCAGCAGTACCAAGACCAAAGGCAAAGGATAGATGGCTACGAGCAAACCAAAACGTGCACCATTTAAAATCCAGGGACATTCCGTCGCGGCTGGAACCCGTGCGCTCATCAACCTCCCGGTCGGAGTTTTTATTAATCACGCGCAGGTCGACCTCACTCTCACCGTCATTCACGGACGACTGCCGGGTCCCACCATGCTCGTGACCGGATGCATCCATGGCGACGAAATCAATGGCACCGAAATCATCCGTCGTCTCCTGAAAACGAGCTCAGTGAAACGTCTGCGGGGAACCCTGTTGGCCGTCTCCATTGTCAACGTTCCCGCTTTCCTGAACCGCTCACGTTATCTCCCGGATCGGCGCGATCTCAACCGACTCTTCCCGGGCTCCGCCACCGGTTCCCTCGGCTCCCGGCTTGCCCGGGTCGTGAGTACCGAACTTGTGCCCAGGTGTGATCTTGTCATTGATCTCCACACCGGTGCCATCAACAGGCCCAATCTCCCCCAAATCCGGGTCACGACCGAAGATTTAGGCGCACTGGAACTGGCCAGGATCTTTAATGCCCCGGTCATCGTTCTTGCTCCCCAACGCCCGAACACATTCCGCTCCATTTGCTTCGCCGAAAAAAAATCGATCATCCTTTACGAAGCGGGCGAGGCTCTGCGCCTCGACGCAACCTCCATCCGCCATGGCGTCGAGGGCATCCTCTCGGTCATGCGTCACATCGAGATGCTCCCGCAACGTAAAGCTCCCGTCCGGAAGAAAAAAATCGACCCCATCGTATGTGAAAAAAGCTACTGGGAACGCGCGCCCATCGGAGGCATCTTTACACCTCTCCTTGCTCTGGGGAAATCCGTGGCCAAGGATGAAGTGATCGGATTTGTGGCAGACCCCTTTGGAGGAAACGAAACCCCCGTCACAGCCTCCCGCGAAGGTGTCCTCATCGGACGCACCAACGAGGGCCTGGCTGACGAAGGGGACGGCCTCTTCCATATTGCTGTCTTCAGTGATATCGATCAAGCCCGTGACCAAATCGCAGCCTCAAACCAGGCTCTGCCGGATACCGACGATGAACTCGACGATCACCCCGTCCCCTACGATCCCTTCATGGAGGAAGTAGAGCCCATTACTAATCCGGAGACTTAGTCATCTCCCTTGAAAACCCTGAGCACTCATTAATTTCCAATTGGGCCCACTTAACACGTGAGCTGCCAAGCTCAAAACCATGCCTGAAGAACTCCTCATCGACCCCAAAGAAGACACCACGCCACGCTACAAGCTCATAGCGGAAGCGGTGGACAATGGTGACCAGCAGATCGCTCATGACATTATCTCGGAGGCATCTCCGGATGATCAGCGCCGCATCATTGCCCAGTTGGATCGACAGACCCGGGAACAGCTTTGCGAGCTTCTCCCTGCTGAAGATACCGCTGATCTTTTTGAAAACCTTGCCGAAGCGCAGGCCGTCGAACTGCTGGAAGAACTCCCCGCTGGAATTGCAGCCGATGTCGTGGAGGAGATGGATGCCGACGTCAGCGGCGACCTTCTTCGCGAGCTGGATCAAGTGGATAGTGAGGCCATCCTCGCCGAGATCGATGATCAGCAGGAATCGGACGAACTCCGCGATCGCGTCAGCTACGAGTGGGACAGTGCCGGAGGCATGATGTCCGATCAGGTCGTTCGCTTTCCCGCCACGGCCACGGTCTCCGATGTCCTTGCTGATCTCGATAACAAGGCAGAGGAATACTCCGATGCCGACGTGCAATACTTCTACGTCATCGATGATGCCAAACGCCTCATCGGTGTCCTCACCTTGAGAAGCCTCGTCCTCGGCCGACGCTCCACTCTGATCCAGAACCTCATGCTGCCGGAACCAATTTCGGTATCAGTCCATACCAAACTGGAAGAACTGGAAGATATCTTCGATGAAAAAGCCTATCTCGGCCTTCCCGTGATCGATGAAGAAGGCTGCCTTCGCGGAGTCGTTTCGCGCCAAGCCATTGAGGAAGCCCTCTCCGAAAATCGCACCGAGGATTTCCTCAAGTCTGCTGGTATTGTCGGAGGTGAAGAACTCCGCTCCATGCCCCTCAGGCATCGCTGCACCCGCCGCCTCGCCTGGTTGGGACCAAATATCCTCCTCAACCTTCTCGCTGCCAGCGTCATCGCGAGCTACGAGGACACCTTGCAAGCAGTCATTGCCCTCGCCATCTTCCTGCCCATGGTCTCTGACATGAGTGGCTGCTCGGGAAACCAAGCCGTGGCCGTGAGCATCCGGGAACTCACCCTCGGCATTATCCAACCCCGCGACTACCTCCGGGTTTTAATCAAAGAGGGTCTCCTGGGAATTACGAATGGGGTCGTCCTTGGAATCGTGCTCGGAACCATCGCGGCCATCTGGAAAGGCAGTCTTTTCCTCGGTCTTGTCATCGGTTCGGCCCTCACCCTGAATACCATTCTCTCGGTTGTCCTGGGCGGACTCATCCCCCTCGTCTTGAAACGCTTCAAAGCCGACCCGGCTCTTGCCTCAGGCCCCATCCTGACGACATGCACCGACATGTGCGGCTTCTTCCTGGTGCTCAACCTGGCCAGTATGGCGATCACCAAACTTTGACTTCATGGATCTCCACGTCTGGCTGGGCATCCTCATCTGCATCCTCCACTCCGCGATGTTTTCGGGGGCAAACCTCGCCTTCTTCTCGCTCGGTCGCAGGCGTCTGGAAGCTGAGAGTGAGAAAGAGAGCAAGTCTGCCGCTCAAATCCTCAAACTCCGCGAGGACTCAAACCTCCTCCTCTGCAACATCCTCCGGGGAAACACATCCATGAAGCCTATTCCGAAATCAGCGCCAGGCGCGTGACATCCAAGAGTTGACCAATCCCAACGACAGCCCCGACGCTGTTCTTCGTCTCCAGGCTGCCAAACGTAATTGCACCTCCCTCAATTCAGATCAACCAACTGATCTGCCATTGGACAACTCTGTCCAGCCCGTTGGCAATCAGGGCTATATTCAGGATCAACCCACCGGGCACCACACCCACAAAACCTATTGTACCATAGCACCTTAGAGATCCCGACACCATCTTGGCACGCTTCCAGCAACTAAGATCGGCATGAGTTCGCCCCGTAAATCGGGGCAACCAATCGAACCGGGATTCCCCCGAATCAAAAACAATACAATGAACAACAACCCGATCAAAAAGATCACCCTCGCTGGCTCCGTTTTCTCACTCGTATCTGTCGCCTACGCGGGTGACATCATGGTCCCGGGAGACAGCTCTCTGGCCATCAGAAGTGGTGAAGATAGTGTCGGTAAGAAGCTCCTCATGACTCCTGGTCGGGTACTCAATGTCGGAGACGATCTCCCCCCCATGCTCGCAGAGGGCACCCAGGAATTCGGTATTTCAGGCCATGTCAACTTTGCCGGTGACACTGCGTATAACCTGAACCTTAGCTACGGCTGGTTCATCAAAGACGGATGGGAATTTGGCTTCAATGCGGGAATTCAAGGCGTCGACAGCGATGTCAACTTCAACCTTGGCCTCTTCACCGAATACAACCGGGCTATCCGTGACTCCAAATGGGTTCCCTTCGTAGGCTTCTCCACCAACTGGGCCAAACTTGACTCGGATGCATTCGACGCGGACTCCATTGCCCTCGGTCTCGACATCGGCGTGAAATATTTTATCCGGGAGAACATTGCCATCAGCTTCTCCATCGGAGCAGACTACGCCTTTGATGATGTCTTCCCCGGTGGAGATGATTTCCAGGAGCAGATCAACATCGGAACACGCTTCTATTTTTAAGGAAGCCTAGCAAAAGAAGAGAATCTTCTTTTTCATTGCCAGCTGGCCCCATTCAAAAGGAAGAGGCCAGCCCATTCCATTTAGCTCTCCGATCTCCAACTGCGGCGGCATGTCCGAAACAGAACCACAAAACCAACCCGTCAAATTCGGAACCTTCGGGGGCGTCTTTGTCCCCAATGTCCTCACGATCCTTGGGGTCATCATGTTCATGCGAACGGGCTGGGTCGTGGGCCAGGTCGGCCTCTTTTCAGGACTTATTATCCTCTGTATTGCGAATACCATCACGCTGTTGACTTCGCTTTCGCTGTCAGCCGTCGCAACCAATACCCGCGTCGGGCGGGGCGGGGCCTACTTTATGGTCTCCCGCAGTCTTGGCCTCGAAATCGGCGGCAGCATCGGAGTTCCTCTCTTTCTGGCACAGGCCGTTTCTGTCGCCTTCTACGTCATCGGTTTCACCGAGTCGCTCATCCCGTTTTTTCCGGAGTTGAATACTCAACTCTGGGCCGTTCTTGTCATCAGCGCCATCTTCGGTATCACCCTCATTGGCTCCGAAATCGCAATCAAGGCCCAGTATTTCATCTTTGCCATCCTTGTCCTGTCCCTTGTCTCATTCTTCTCCGGAGGATCCGACCTCGTTCATCTTGAAGCCAATCTTGGTTCCAACCGCGCTCCCGATGCGGTCCCCTTCTGGGCCGTTTTCGCGATCTTCTTCCCGGCGGTCACCGGTGTGATGTCCGGGGCAAGTATGTCAGGCGATCTAAAGAATCCCGCCAAAAGCATCCCGGCAGGAACTCTCGGCGCCGTCATCGTAACTTTCGCTGTCTACGCAGTCCAAATGTGGTGGCTTGCGCGCAACGCCGACCGCCCGGCACTCCTCGGCGACCCTGTGATCATGAACGAAATCGCCCGCGTCCCTGCGTTAATCTACGCCGGACTCTGGGCCGCAACCCTTTCCTCGGCCCTCGCCAGCCTTCTCGCCGCGCCCCGGACTCTCCAGGCACTCGCGGGTGATGGCGTCCTCCCCCGTTTTCTAGCCCGCACCAGCGGCAAAAAACAGGAACCCCGGGTTGCTCTTGTGGTCAGTTTCACCATTGCCATCCTCTGTGTCTTTATTGGCGACCTGAATGCCATTGCCCCCATCATCTCGATGTTCTTCCTCGCCACTTACGGCATGCTGAACTTCATTTCCTTCCTGGAAAAAGTCGTCGGCAATCCATCTCACCGACCCACTTTTCGCGTCCACTGGGCTCTCTCTCTTCTCGGAGCCCTCGGCTGTGCATGGGTGATGTTCCTCCTCAACCCCCTCGCCACTGTCGCCGCCATTCTCGCCATGGCAGGCCTCTATTTCTATCTCCGACAAAAGAGATACCAAGCGGCTTGGGGTGACATCCGCAGTGGCCTTTGGTTCTCCCTCACTCGCTTCGGCCTCCTCCGCTTCCAAACCTCCACTCAACATTCACGCAACTGGCGCCCCGTAATTCTCGTCCTCGCGGGCAACCCGGCCGCCCGTCCACGCCTCGTCAAGTTTGCCAACTGGATGGAATCAAAATGTGGTTTCCTGTTCCTCTGCCAAATCCTCATCGGACCTTGGGAAAAAGTCGTCCCCCGTCTCGCTGGAGCCAAGCAAGCGATCGACACCTTTATCAAGGAAAACAACTACTCTGCCGCTGCCCAGGTCATCACCGCTGACAGTCTGGATGCCGGAGTGACCAACCTTATCGAAGCCACCGGCGTCGGGCCCATCACGCCCAACACCGTCCTCATGGGTTGGAGCGAGGATGATCACAAACATGACATCTACCAGCACACCGTCCGCCGGATCCTTCTCTCAAAAAAGAATCTCATCTTCTACATCGGAGCGGACAAGGATTTCACCGATCGCCTCGATTCTCACATCGATATCTGGTGGAGATCCAAGCGTAACGGAATCCTCATGGCAACCCTCGCCCACCTGATCTCGACCAATACCACCTGGCGAAAGCACAAGGTCCGCATTTTCATGGTCATTGAGAATGAAGAAGGGCTCGAGGACGCCCAAACCAACATGCAAACCCAACTCAAGGAATACCGGATCGATGCCGAAACCATTGTCATGACCTCGGACAAACCTATCCGCGAAACCATTGTCGAAACCTCCAAATTTTCCGAAATCGTATTCCTCGGCATCAATCTTGAAGCTGGCGACAACGACGAACGAATCTACGAGGAAATGGAAAAAACCAATGACGACCTCTATGGCCACATCTTTGTGACTCGTAGCTGGGAAGACTTCTCGGCATAATGCAATCAACCTATCTACCTATGAAATTTCTCTTACTTTTCCTATTCTTCTGCGCCTCGCTCTGCGCCCAGGAAGCAGCCAAACCGTCCGGGGAACCACTGCAACCCGTCGACCGTCAGGCCGTAGCCCTTCAATCGCTGGCAGCTCTGATCGATCAGCTTGATACGGAAATCGTCGAGTTGAACAAGAAACGCCGTATTGAAACCGATAGCGCGGAGCGGACCCGAATCGCAACAGAACTCGACACCAAACTCAAGGAACTCAATCTGCTTAGGATCGAATTTGTTTCCGTTGCCGCAAACATCAACCCCGGAGACATCGCCGGAGAAGACGATGAAGAGATTAGCCTCAAAGGAGAACTCGACGCCCTCCTGCAGCCCGTCGTGCGGGAACTGAAAGAGATCACTTCCGCCCCGCGCGAAGTGGAACAGCTCCGCACCAAAATCAACTCGCTCACCGAAAAAAAAATCAACGGTGAGAAGATCGTCGATTCACTCGCAGCGCGACGCGAAACAACCACCAACAAGATTCTTCGGGCACAACTCCAGGCCAGCCTCACTAACTGGCAGGAGAAAACCCTGGGCTTCTCCCGCCGTCTCGAAGTCCTTGAACATCGCCTCACCGAACTCGATAGCCGGGAAATTTCTGTCGTCGACTCACTCTCCCGAATCTTCCAGAAATTTTTCCGCAGCCGGGGTCTTCACCTCATCATCGCTCTCACCGCATTCGTCCTCATTTTTTACCTCACCCGCAAGGGCTACGCCATCTTCCGCCGAGTCAGCCCCCTCCATCGTAAAAAAGCCCGCTCTTTCTCAGTCCGTCTTCTGGATCTGACCTTCTACAGCCTTTCGTTTATTCTCGGGTTGATCGCAGCGATCCTCGTCCTCTACCTTGCGAACGACTGGCTACTTCTCACTCTTGTCATTCTCTTCATCATTGGCTCTCTCTGGGTTAGCAAGCAAGCTCTCCCCAATGTCTTCGAACAAGCCAAGCTCATGCTCAATCTCGGATGTGTCCGCGAGGGAGAACGAGTCATTTACCAGGGCCTCCCCTGGCTGATTGAAAAGATCCACCTCTACACTGAACTCAAAAACCCCGCTCTCGAAGGTGGAGTTTGCAGGCTCCCGATCAAAGATCTTCTCGGTCTTCGCTCCCGGGAATACCAACATGAACCATGGTTCCCGTCCTCAAAAGGCGACTGGGTTCTACTCTCGGGTGAGATCTATGGGAAAGTCATCCAGCAAACTCCCGAACACATCGAATTAGTGAAACTCGGAGGCTCCCGCAAATTCATCCCAACCGCCGACTTCCTCGGTCTCAACCCCGAGAATCTCTCCAAGAACTTCCGGGTCCGCTCAACCTTCGGCATCGATTATCAGCACCAACCTGCCTCTACCACCGAGGTGCCCGGAATCCTGGAGACAAAACTTAAGGAAGGCCTCAGCAAGATCATCGGAACCGAGAACATCAAAAACATCTCCGTCCAATTTAGTGCTGCTGGAGCTTCCTCCCTCGACTACGATGTCCTCGCAGATTTCTCAGGCGAAGCCGCCTCCAAATACAACATGATTCGCCGCACCATTCAGCGAATCAGTGTCGAGGTCTGCAACGAACAAGGCTGGATCATCCCCTTCACCCAAATCACCGTCCATCAGGCGGACCCTCCAAAATAAGTCACATCGTCCACCAAGCCACTTGTCTTCCCTCCACCATAAAGACTTCCACTTGGTTTTCCTGATAATTATTAAGTGGAGGCCAAAATCTGCTTAATCACCTTTCCATGCACGTCGGTGAGGCGACGCTCGATGCCGTTGTGATAAAAACTCAACCGCTCATGATCGAGACCTAGAATGTGCAGAATGGTGGCATAAAAATCATAGACCGTTGTCACCCCCTCCACCGCCTTGTAGCTGAATTCATCCGTGGCACCGTAGCTGAACGGAGCCTTCACCCCGGCCCCCGCCAGCCAGGTCGTGAAGCCGCTGGGGTTGTGATCACGACCGCTCGCGCCCTTTTGAAAGGTCGGCATCCGGCCAAACTCGGAACAGAAAACCACCAAGGTGTCTTCCAATAAACCCCGGGCCTTGAGATCCTTCAAGAGGGCTGCGGTCGGCTGGTCAAGGACCGGCCCGTGAATGTCATACTGCTCCTTGATCTTCTTGTGACCATCCCAGTTGCTCACGCCCTCCCCGCCGGTCTGGTAGGCGCCATTGAACAGCTGCACGAAACGCACGCCTCGCTCGATGAGACGCCGGGCCAATATGCAGTTTCTTCCATACGCGGCCCGAAGATCTAAAATCTTGTTTCCAGAATCGCCCGCTCCGTAATCCCGCATGACATAATCGGGCTCCTTGGACAGATCGGTAACTTCGGGAATACTCATCTGCATCCGGGCCGCCAACTCGTAGCTCGCAATCCGGGCCGCCAGTTGGGAATCACCGGGATGGTTCTGGAGGTGGCGATGATTTTGCCGTTGCAGAAAGGCCCGGGTCGCCGCATCGGTTGATCCGGTGATCCCATTTGGAATCGCGAGATTCCGAACCGGCTTGGCGGCATTGAAACTGGTCCCCTGAAAGGCCGCAGGCAGGAAACCCGGCCCCCAGCAATTCACGCTCGATTGGGGAGTCCCACGCACATCCGGAATCGCGACGTAGGCCGGCAGATCCTCGGCCTCACTACCCAGCGCATAGGTCGTCCACGCACCGGCACTCGGAAAGCCATCCAGCGTGAATCCAGTGCACATAAAATTCTCGCCCGGACCATGTGTATTGGTCTTCCCGGTCATGCCATGGAGAAAGCACATGTCGTCCGCCAGGTCACCCAAACGGGGCAAGAGGTCTGATACCATCTTACCACTCTGCCCGCGCGGCCGATACTCCCAAGGGCTCTTCATGAGGTTTCCCTGTCCTCCCTGAAAAGTGATCACCTTGTCGCCGCCCGGCATCGGTTGACCGTGTCGCTTGATCAACTCCGGTTTGTAGTCCCAGGTGTCAACCTGGCTGATCGCTCCCGAGCAAAAGATCATCAAGACCTGCTTCGCTCCTGGCTCGGCGTGAGGAAGGCGTGGAGCATGGGGATTCGCAGCGTCGACCATCGGCCTGAGAGGCGTCTTTCCCGGCGCGCTCTCGCGGAGCCGTTCGGCTCCAAGAAGCCCTTCACGACTTAGAAGGGACGTGAGAGCCACCCCTCCCAAGCCATTCACAGAGTGCGAGAGGAAATTTCGGCGGTCAAAGAGATGGCGGGTATCGATCATTTAAAAGATGAATAAAAATTCATTGGTGTTGAGCATTGCGCGGCAAAAAGAGACGAAACCATGCTCCTCGATAAAACTCCCCGCGTCCGCAAGATCTTCGGCAGTGGCCGGTCGACCATAGAGTAATTCGTAGGCACGTGGCACCCGGTCTTCGGCATCACCGAGACGTTCCGCCAGCTTCCAGGCTTGCTGCATCGTGAAGCGGCTGTTGAAAAGATTGAGAGCCTGTAGAGGCGTCGTCGAACGATTGCGGCTCGGGATGACCTGATTGCCATCCGGGCAGTCGAAGGCCCCGAAGACCGCATCCTGCTCCTGCCGGATCTTGAAGAGATACACCATGCGCCGCCACTCCGCCGGACCGGTCTCCTCTTTGGCGTGGTAATGGACCACATTTTCCCGATCGACATCGAAGAGATAAAAGCCCGGCCCGCCCATCTTCAGGTCAAGCGTTCCGGCCACCGAAAGCATCCCGTCGCGAATCACTTCAGCTTCAAGACGACGCGGAGGAAATCTCCACAGATATCGACTATCGGAATCAATGCGGGCCGCCACTGAATTCGGTTGGCTCGAACGTTGAAAGGCCTCCGAGTTCAAAAGAAGCCGAAGGGTATGCTTCATCGACCAGCCGTGCTCCACGAAATCGGCGGCCAGCCAATCCAAGAGTTCCGGATGAGTCGGCGGAGTTCCGTTCGTGCCGAGATCACTGGGCGTATCCACGATTCCAATCCCAAACACGAATTGCCAAAGCCGGTTCACCGCCACCCGGGCGGTCAGCGGATTGTCCGCACTCGCGATCCACTCCGCGAGCGCCAGGCGGCGCTCGCCTTCGGGCGCGTCCATCGCCAAACCCAGCGAACCAATCACCTCGAGAGCATCGGGCGGGACCACTTCGCGTTTCGCCATCGGCTCCCCACGATAGAGACGATGGGTCGCACCAGGCTTGGAGAAATTCGCCACCCACGCCTTGCCCCCGGTCTCCAGCTCCACCATGCGCGACCGTGTCGAGTCACTCTGCGCAATCAAGTCACGGGCCCGGCTTAACTCGGGGTCGGAGAGCTTCGCTAGAAAGGAATTTGGATCGCTCTTCCTGCCAAAATCTTCGCGATCAGCGGAACTCGCTGCGACGGCCCAGGATTTCCCATCGTCGGAAAGCTCGATCACGTAATCGACCGCGAGCCGGTCCGTGAAGCGACCATCGCGATCCCGCGACCATTCAATGCGCTCCACCGGTGAGGCCTTCGCAAATTCAAGCTGCACCCAGCCTTTCCCGCTTTGATTCGAAATCCAACTCCACATGTTCCCCGGCTTTCCGTCATTGATATGAGCCAACTGGTGGATGGGATACCCCTGGAGGTTTCCCGAAGAAGTCGCCACCGCGCCCGTGCTCGCAAGGGCGACATTCTCTCCCTTGGATGAAAAGACCGATAGCTCATCCAAACAGGGTTCGGAGCTGTTGGTGCGCTTGCTCGTGAAACGAACAAATTTCGCGGACCTTGCGCTGAAGGTTTCGGTGTTCAAGCGGGCATTCACCGCCGGTCGCCGCACAGAAGGACCTCCACTATTCTTGGCAGCGAGGGCGCGCAATTTCTCAAGTTCACGCTCTGCAGTGGCCAAAGAATCACGCAAGCCAGCCAACTCCTTTTTGCTGTCTTCATTAACCTCCTTCTTTACCGCCCGCTCTCCAAACTTTACTCCCGCAAAGACCGCCTGCATTGAATAGTAATCCCGTTGCGTGATCGGATCGAACTTGTGATTGTGGCATCGCGCGCAACCGATCGTCATCCCCAGGAAAGCGGTGCCTGTCGTATTGATCATATCGGCCAGCTCATCCTGCCTCTGCATCAAGGTGAGATTGGGGTCCGGACTTTTTACGATGTCGTAGGGCCCGGCCACCAAAAATCCGGTCCCAAGATCGGCCCCCAAGGCATCCCCAGCCAGATGTTCTTTCACGAACTGATCGTAGGGCTTGTCGGCATTAAAAGATTCGATCACGTAATCACGAAAACGCCACGCGCTCGGACGTTCCCGGTTGGTTTCAAAACCGTTGCTCTCGGCAAAGCGGGTGATGTCGAGCCAGTGTCGTGCCATTCGCTCGCCGTAATGTTGACTGGCCAGAACGCGGTCCACCAGGTTTCCCCACGCCTGGGGCGACTCGTCGTTCACGAAGCGAGCCACTTCCTCGGGCGATGGCGGCAATCCCAGCATCACGAGATAGAGCCGACGAATGAGAGTGCGACGATCGGCACGCATCGAAGGGATTAGATCTTTGTCCGCCAGAGCTTCATCGAGAAATTGATCCACGTCGGAGTGGCGGTGCTTCTTCGCCACCGGCTGGAACGACCAATGATCCGTGGTCAACGTCACCACCTCCCCATCGCCCGGCATTTTCGACCCCTGCTCGATCCACCGGCCGATGCGCTCAATCTCCTCCTTCGAAAGCGCATCCTTCTCCTTCGGCGGCATCGCTTCATCAGGATCGTGACGACTCACCAGCTTGTAAAGATGACTCTCGTCGCGCTTCCCGGCTACAAAAAGCGGCTCCCCCGAGTCCCCGCCTTTCCGAATCGCGGCAGGTGAATCGAGGCGAAGTTCGCCTTTCTGTTTCTCTTTACCGTGACACTTCGTGCAGTGCGCTTCGAGGATGGGCCGAATTCCTGTGTCGAACTCTTCTTCCACGCCAAGAGCCACCCCACCAAAATAGAGCGATGTCGCCAGAAGCAAGTAAGGTCGTTGTTTCATTTGAGGATAAGGATTCCCACGCATGGATTACGAAGCATATACAAAACAAACGCAACAATGGACCTAAATTCTTCCAAATCGATCCCTGGCCAGTGAAAGGCCATCATCATGGGCTTCCCTGATAAGCCGGGATCTGCTTCCCTGTATTAGCTCCATGCGATCTTTCCTCTCCGCACTCGTTTTTACGGCCACGCTCCCGGCGTCCTTATTGGCCTTCGAGAAAGAGGTCCGCCCCATCCTGGAACATTCCTGCCTAAAGTGCCACGGCGGTGAGAAAGTGAAGGGAAAAGTCGATTTCTCAAAGATCCTCACCGAGCAGGACGCCGACGCGCAATTCGAATTATGGGAAACCGTCGTCGAGGTCCTTGAGGCCAACGAGATGCCCCCCGAGGATGAACCGCATCTAAACGCTGCTGACAGGAAGACCATCATCGACTGGTATCAGCGACGCTCGCAAGCCAGCATCGAGGCAAAACCAACCGTCTTCAAACCCCGCCGCCTCTCCGGCCCGGAGTATCGCAACACCCTCCGCTCGCTCTTCGGTTTCGATCTCGAAATCGCGGTTGCCGAGGCTGAACAAACGGTCATCACAGACCAGTCTCTGGTGCTGAAACTCCTCCCCACCGACCCGCCCGGAAACAGCGGCTTCATCAACGACACCCATCGGGCGCGACTCTCTTCTTCGATCTGGGAGCAATATCTCCATTTGAGCAACGCAGCGTTGGAAAAACTCTTCTCGAAAAACGGCCGGACCCAACTCGGCGAGTTCATCGGCAAAACACTTCCCAGTAATTGGCAGCCGACTGCTCTTTCCCAGGACCAAGCGGAGAGACTGATCCGGGCCTTTGCTCCGCGTGCCCTGCGGCGACCCGTTCCCGAGAAAGAGCTCTCAAAAGCCCTATCAACCGTTTCAGGAAAGCAAGGTGCCGCGCTTTTGGCTGCCACCAAATTGGAACTCAAGGCCATCCTCATGTCGCCTTCATTTTTCTATCGAGGCCTCCTCATGGAAGGCGAGCCGGGCAAGCAGCAAGCAGTCGATCAGTTCGAACTCGCCGAACGCTTATCGTATTTCTTATGGGAAGATCGACCCGATGAAGAACTGACCCGCCTGACGACCGACGGTGCCCTCAGCAACGAAAAGACAATGAACGCGCAGGTGGCGCGGATGCTGTCTTCCCCAAAAGCACGTAGCCTTGCCGAAAGCTTCGGAGCCCAGTGGCTCGAAATCAACAGCCTCGACGGCCTACTTGGCAAAGACCCGATCCGCCACCACGCCCTCAAGACCCAGACCATCGATTTCCTCAACTACCTCTTCACCGAAAACCGACCGGTCATGGAGTTGATCGATTCGAAAATCACCTTTGTCAACCAGGGCACCTCCGGGTTCTACGGAAAGGATCGCCAGAGAATGAAACGTTACACCAAGGCGAAAGGCATCGAGCGACAACGGACGCCAAACCAAAAACTCGAACTGGTGCATGCCGAAGGTCGGGGCGGCCTCCTCACCATGCCCGGCATCCTCACCATGAACCAAGGGCCGATCCAGCGTGGCACCTGGATCTTGCGCCGCATTTTAGGCGAGCAGATCGGAGAACCACCCGCCGACACCCCGCCAATCAAGGGCAGTCCGCGCGGCCAGAACCTCAGCTTTCGGGAACGGTTTGAACTCCACCGCAGCGACGTCACCTGCGCCCGCTGCCATGAAAAAATCGACCCGCTGGGTTTCGCTCTGGAAGCTTACGATCAGAATGGCCAATTTTTGCGCGCCACTGATCGGCCCAAGAAAAAGTCGAACAAACCAGCCCCACCCGTCGACACCTCCGGAAAACTGCCGAGCGGCGAAACCTTCGAAACTTTCGGCGAACTCAAGGCCATCCTCCTCACCAAAAAACGCGAACCAATTGTGCGCAACATCGTCGAGCACACTCTTTCCTACGCGCTTTGCCGAAAACTGGTGCGCAACGACCAACCGATCGTAGACGCCATCACCAAGAACCTCTGCGAGAACGACGGAACCTGGCAGGACCTCTTCCAACAAGTCGCAAACAGCCTTCCATTCCGCGAAACAATCATCGAAACTGCCCCTATCAGCCATGAGTAAAAACTGGAACATCGAACGCAGGACTTTTCTGCGCAGCGCCGCCGGCGCCCTCGTCCCCCTGCCCTTTCTCAACCTGATGGAGAGCAGCGCCAAAGCGGCATCGCTGGATCTTGCGGGCGATTCCAAACCTCCACTGCGTTTCGTCACCCTTTTCAAACCAAACGGCGTCCACCCGCCTTCCTGGAACATCGAAGGAGGCAAGGAGAACGATTTCCGGATGTCACCGTTGATGGCTCCCTTCGCAAAGCACAAGGACGACTTGCTCATCCTCGACAACATGGGCGACTTCGGTTTCTCATCGCACAGCAACTCGACCCGCCGTTTCCTTTCCGGTCATCACCAGAACAACAAATCAGCCTCAGTCGATCAACTCATCGCGGACAAAATCAGCGGCGACACCGCCCACCGCTCGCTCGAACTCACCACCGAGGGACTCTTCACCAATCAGATCGACTGCAGCTACATCTCCTACGATAAAAAAGGCGGTCGTATCCCACGCGAAAGCGACCCGCAACTTGTCTTCGACCGACTCTTCCGCAACCCCATGCGCGACCCGAACCAGCGGGAGGAAATCTCCAGCCTGCTCGACCGCGTACGCGACGACGCGAAATCCCTACAGCGTAAAGCCGGACGCGAAGACCAGGAAACCCTCGAAGAGTATTTCACTGTCATCCGCGAGACCGAAAAGCGACTGGAAAAAATGGCCCCGGTTAGTGGCCCCGGAGGTGTCGATTTCTCCAGCCTCAAACGCCCGGAAGGTGCCGCCGATCTCAATGAGCAGGTCGAATCAATGCTCGACGTCATGGCGATGGCGCTATGGACCGACTCGACCCGCTGCATCAGCTACATGCTCGGAAACAGTAACAGCCGCATGATTTTTGATTTTCTTGGCATTCGAAAGCAGCACCACTACCTCTCGCACTTCTTCCGAAACTTCAGCCGAGAAAATATCGATTCCCTGCTCAAGATCAGCCTGTGGCACATGGAGAAATTTGACTACCTGCTGACCAAGCTGAAATCCTACAAGGACCAGAACGGATCACTGCTCGATCACAGCATCGTTCTCTTCGGATCCGGAATGGGGCACAGCGACAACCACACCGCCCAGCGCATTCCCATCGTGCTCGCCGGCAAGGGTGGCGGGATGCTCAAGACCGGACGCTACCTCAGGTATTCCAAGAACCAGGAACTGGGCCGACTTCATCTCTCCCTCCTACAGAAGTTCGGAGTCGACTCTCCATCCTACGCCAACTCCTCGGCTCCCCTCCCTGGCCTCGACGGCGGACACTTCGAAGAATATCAGGAACGCCCGTTCGACAACTGGGTGAAAACCGGCAAAGGAAAAATCACGGTTCAAGGACGCCTTCGGATGTCCGACAATCTCGATGAAGCCAAAGTCTTCTACATCGATGTCGACGGCAAAGCACCGGTGAGAATCGAAGTCAATTTCGGCGACTTCCACGGCTTCAACCTCGCCTACCACGTCGGCACACCCATCACCCTGACGGGTAACACCAGCGAACGGAACGGCCGACTCGTATTGACAAAAGTCACCGACCTCAAATCAGTCTTCGGCAAAAGCAAGCCCGGGAAAGCCAAGGGATAGAACGATCCCAACTGTCCACTTCGCCTCTCCAACAAATGTCGCGTTCGGGGAGAAATCCCCGTCGGAATATAGGTGAAATCAAAACCTGCATGAAGTGACTCATTTCAAAGTTGGCTCTTCAACACGGCATTTCATTCACCTTCCCAAGCCGTTCCCGCAACCGCCTCTTCTCTCATAAGATGGATTCACGCTTCCAAAGAGGCTAAAACAATCGTTCCAAATAGGAACCCAAAACAGCCGCGTCGGGCAATCTGAAGCTACTCCTGGAACCCTACCTCTCAGCAGATGATTCCGTGAACAAGATAAGGCCACACGCGGTTCTCTAGGCCTTCAAGTCCGAGCAGCATCTTAGATCTTCCGAATCTGTTTTGATGAGACTGTCACTCTTCCGCCGATAGATGTTTTGAGTGCCCTTTCGGCCATCCATTGAACTCATGAAAAATACCAAGCACTCCCCAAGCACTCCAGACCTCTTTCTTGGAATCGATGTTAGGGCGATCAAGTTAGGGAGAGGATGGATTCGCGTTAGGAGTAGTTTAGCAGTGCTTGGCAGCGCTTCTTTGGCAGCGATTTGATCGTTGGGCTTCTTGATCGCCCTGCCTGGGTTGAAACAGATGGAAAAATGGTTGACTCTTCTCATCTACATCTGTAATTCTAGAATTGTTAAATAACCCCGTTTCTCCCCCTCCGGTCCCTTCAATGACGCCGTCAAGCGCTCAACCCAAAAAGCACATCCCTAGCAACAGGTGACGGTCTCCCACCCAGTAAGCGGAATTGCTTTGGCGCTTGGTGCCGGATTGCTGCTTTTTTTTAGCGGGGCGGTCGCCGCGTTCGACACTTGGCTCTTCGACCGGCTGATCTTGTTGTCACCCTATCCGTCCCTCCCATCGCAGCACGTGGTGGTCGTCGAGGGCGAACGTGAGATGGAAGTACGGGAGATCCTCGATCTCGCCGAGCGGCTGCACGAGCGGGGCGCGCGACTGGCGGTCTTCCATCGAGACTCCGGGGAAGCGCTTGACGGCGCGACCCAAGCCGCCTTGCGGGGGTGGAACGCGATGGCGATTTCGGATCGTGCCAGCGGTGGGAATTCTACTGATTTTCCCGCCTCTCCGCCACCCCGGGACGGCATCTGGCGGGGCGTCCGGCCCGACCCGTCCGCCACCGCGGCCCTTCCCGGCATTGTGGAAACTCTCGGTCTCCCGTCACCCTCGCCTGCCACCTATCTCGACTTTCGGGTCCGGCGTGATGGCTTCCAGACGATTGCGGCCGACCGGGTTCTGGGCGGGGACCTGCCGCGCAGCCTGGTGGAGGGCAAAGTGGTCCTGATCGGAAAGGGCGGCCCGGGCGAAGCGATGCTGACGACCCCGGTGCACCGCGGAGGGGAAGCCCTCAGTCGGCTCCTCTTCGAGGCAACCGTCCTCGACGCCCTCCTCCGGGGCGGAGTGATCCGGATCGCAGAGCCTTCCCTGCAATGGGGCCTCGCACTTCTTCTGTTAGGTGCGCTGGGCTTCGTGGCCTGGCGGCGGAAACTCGAACACGCGGCCTGGATCGCGTTCGGTGGAATAGTGCTGGTGGTGAGCGTGGCGTGGTTCGCGCTGTGGGTGTCGCACTGGTGGTTGCCGCCGGGCAAGCCCGTGGTGTTGCTGGGCCTGGCGGGCGGGCTTTGGGTGAGTCGGCGCGGGGCGATCCAGCGAAGCTCCATGCGTCGCACGATGCGGAACCTCGCCGCCGATGTGCAGGAGCGCGCCGGGAAGGAGAGCTTCCTGACCGCATCCTCGCCGTGGAAGTTGATCGAGGGGACGCTCGACCGGGCCTTCTCGTTCCGGCCGGGATTTGTCCTGCGTGCCGATCCCAACTCCGGCTCCCTTGAAGCGGTGAGTGAGGAAGGGGAGGCCGCC
>CALFSW010000353.1 GCA_937916505.1 uncultured Verrucomicrobiales bacterium
AAAAAGGGCTTAAAAAGCCCGCAATCCCTTTATCTACAACATCAAGAGAAGGAGTACCGGCGATGGGAATCGAACCCATACTTCCGAGGAAACGCGATTTTGAATCGCGCGCGTCTACCAATTCCGCCACACCGGCTGCTTCTCTTGGAGAGAGGGCGGAGTCTTCATTTTTCACACGGAGCTGTCAAGCTCGTCGAGCTGAGGAATCTGTTAAAATCCCACAACCGTGATTTTTCCTTTCACACACTTCGCTTCGATCTCCTCGAGTCCGAGAAAGAGTGTCTTTCCAGCCTCGACCGCAATTGTCCCTACTCCGGCCTCCCGACAGCTGTCGATGGTCTTAGGTCCGATCACCGGCACATCAAAACGCATGTCTTGGTTGGGCTTTGAAACCTTCACCAAAGTGACATCCGTCCCGTTGCCCAACTCTCCCCCCCGCTTGATACATTCGTCGGTTCCCTCAAAAGCTTCCACCGCCAAAACGGTCCCCCGTCGAACGACGATGCTTTGTCCAATATCCAGCGCACTCGTCTCTTTCACAATCCGTTGGCCGAATCTCACGTCATCCCAATCACGCTCCTTCAACTGCGGGCCAAACAAATGCCCCTCTCCTGCCATCTGATCATCCAAAAAGGTCGTCGCGGGAATCAAGGTAATACCGTCTTTTTCCAATTCATCGGCAATTGCTCCAAAAAGGCTCTCCGCATTTCGTTCCTTAACACCATGCAGCACTTTCAACGTTCTTAGGTCCGGCCACAGGTCGAACAAATTTCGAGGCGCTATTTGCCCCACCATAATGGCTTCGGACGCCCCTTGCTTGCGAAAAAACTTAATCACCCCCCCCAGTTGTCCAACTCGAAACCACTTAAGGGCGTCGACTTTCTTTTCAAGCTCATTATTTGTTTCGCCCTTGAATGCTGCAACCACCAGCTTCACCCCTCTTTTTTTAGCTGCCCTAACGAAGGTATCGGGATAAATCCCGTTGCCCGCAATCACTCCGATTGTCCGCTGATCTGTGCTCACAAGAACACCTTCATTTTTCGTGCCGCAAAATTCAAACTTCAAATTGCATCATCCCTGTTCCCGTCTAACATGCTGGCATGCTAGCTGAGATACCTTTTGCTCTCCCCCTCGCCATCGTTGGAATCATCGTCCTGGGAATCGTTGGTCTGATCTTTATTAATTTTTTTGGCCTCTGGATCCAGGCTCGCGCCGCAGGTGCCCCGGTGAGTCTCGTCCACCTCATCATGATGCGCCTTCGGAAGGTTCACCCTGGCACGATTGTGAATAGTAAAATCACCGCCGCGAAGGCTGGCTTGGACTACAACACCGACAATCTGGAGGCCCACTACCTCGCGGGTGGAGACATCCGTAGCGTCGTCCTCGCTTTGGTGGCTGCTGACAAAGCTGGGATTCCCCTCACCTTTGATCGGGCCTGTGCCATCGACCTCGCGACCAAGGACACCGGCAAGACGGTTCTTGATGCGGTCCGAACTTCAATTAACCCCAAGGTGATTGACTGCCCCAACCCGAGTGCGGGCATCACCAAAATCACTGCGGTCGCAAAGGACGGGATTGGCGTGAACGTGCGGGCACGGGTGACAGTGCGCACCAATCTCGACCGTTTCGTGGGAGGAGCCACCGAGGAGACGATCATCGCCCGGGTTGGCGAGGGCATCGTGACCTCCGTAGGCTCGGCCGCCTCTTATAAGACCGTTCTCGAAAATCCCGACTTAATTTCAAGACTCGTCCTCGAAAAGGGTGTCGATGAGGCGACGGCATTCTCCATCCTCTCCATCGATATCGCAGACGTTGACATCGCAGACAACGTGGGAGCCCGCCTTCAGACCGAACAGGCTGAAGCCGATAAACAAGTCGCCCAGGCCAAAGCCGAGATGCGCCGTGCCGCCGCTGTCGCTTCCGAGCAGGAAATGGCAGCCCGCACTCAGGAAATGCGTGCCAAAGTTGTCGAAGCTGAAGCGATGGTCCCCCTTGCAATCGCCGAGGCCTTCAGAAAAGGCAACCTTGGCGTCATGGACTTTGCCAAATATGAGAACGTCGTTGCCGACACCAAGATGCGTGACTCGATTGGCGAGGAATCTCCCGAGCACACGCCCGAACAATCATGATCCTGGCCGACCTCCCCATCGATCCTCAGGCGATCATCATCTTTGTCGCGGTGATTTTCGCCGCGATCAAAGCCTTTATTGAGCGGGGCCAAAAGAACAAGGATGTGTCGCCTCCGCCCCTTTCCGAAGAGGAGGAGGAGTATGTCGATCCATACGAAGCCTACGAAGCAGAGCTTCAGAGACAGCGCACAGAGATGGAAATCCCTCCCCCGCTCCCTGTGCAAATTCAGACTCCTCCTCGGTCTGGCACTCCTCAGGTTTCTCTCATCCCGGCCGGGGTCAAACCGATTCGCCCCAAACTAAGCAAGGCTGAAAAAGCCGCTCTGGAGAATCTCAACCTCACTTCCCGCCGTGCCCTGCACAAACCCACGCTTTCAACAAAGGCCCGGGTCAAAGCACACTTGTCCAGCCCAACTGCAGCACGGGAAGCGCTCCTCCTGGCGGAGGTCCTGGGGCCGCCGAAAGCCTTCAAGACAGATGAGAGAATTTAAAGGGCTTCCTTTTTGATGAAGGTCTGCCGGATAAATGCTTTTTCGGAAACGAAAGGGATTTTGACATCAAGTTGTCGACCCAAGGTGGTTTCCTCAAGGGCAGTGATCCGGTAGGTGAATCCTTCGATGAGAGGATACCAGGGAGATTTGCCATTGAGGCTCATCTCTAATCCCATTCCAACATCGGGGGCATTCAAACGACGGAAAATTTTAATCCTCCCCCTCGTCATTTGAGGCATAAGTTTGAAATCATGGGGCGCTTCGGGATTGGCTCCCAGCGCGTAATCGAAGAAGTTGCTGTAACCGTTTCCATTGGCATCCCCGGTTGGATCAAGCCCCGGATGGAGGTCATCAAAGACCGGGGAATCAGAAACTCTTAGTCCCTGAGCGGCATTCAGACAGGAACCGGGAATGGCAGGCAATCGCAGGAGATCGAGAGCGAGATTTCCAACCATGCCATTTCGAATGGGCTGATTCAGGGCGTCATGGAGGGGACGTGAAGTTCCGGGGTCCTTAAAGTCTGGATTCAATTCGTAGAGATCTGCTCCTGCCTTCACTCCGGGGCCCCACACGTAAAAGGGAATGGTATAGTTTGTAGGAATTTCAGGAACGGTATGCGTGTATGTTCCCTTCGTTCCCCCGTGATCGGTCGTGACAATGAGGTTTGTCTCGCCGGCAAAGTCGGGTGACAGTTCGATCAAATCGAAAATTTTTCCCAGATATCCGTCGATCGTAACTACGGCATTCATGTAGTCGCTCTCCAGATCGAGATCCCAGTCCCTGGTGTGCCCAACTGAATCCAATGTTCTTAGATGGATCATTGAAAAATCCCATCGATGTCGCGGAAAATCCTCCTCAATGATCGGGATCATAATGACGTCACTCGCTCCATTATAATAAAAGTCCAACTTATCGCGTCCATGATCCAGCCCCGTTAAATCCGGAGCACCTTGCCCGGCGTCGTAATTGGCACTGAAAGCGGAAAACTTTCCTTTGGTGGCATACAGGGAAGTGGAAAGCCCATGATCGTGCGCCACGTCAAACATGCTCGCGATGTAGCCCTTCCCGTGAAGTTTGGTATTTGCTCCACCAAAGTTGACATTGAGACCATGGCCACATCCACCCAAGACAGGCCGCCCGGTGATCATGCTGGCGTGATTGGGAAGGGTCTCCGAATAGTCGAAGTCGGTACGGGCATTATCGGTGAAGGCCCCCTCTGCCCTCAGGCGGTAGAAATTCGGGAGCTTTTCAGGACCGTGAGCGGTAATTGCATCCGGACGAAGACCGTCGATTGATACAACAATGACTTTCCCTTCGGTCACAAAAATCTGACACGCCAAAAGAAGTATCAGATTCACAAATCCTGCCATCGAATCTCAAGCTTACAGAATCAAGAAATCAGGACGAGGGAAAACTACCTTTCAATCAAAGCCACTTTGACTCGATAGAAAAAATTCTCTGAAGGAGAAGAGTCTTCCCGGCGCCAGACTTCACGCATCTCTCCTCCGGATATCACCCTGTCGGTTCGCTTCATGAACTCACTCGTCCAATTCTGCAAATCCCGGGACCACTGTACCTCTACCAAGGCGTCATCAGCCCCCAGACGATGAGAAACTTCAAATCCTCCGGGATTCAAAAGTTCAAATGAAGCAAGAGCATAGTTCAGCAGGTTTCCGCCATCGACGAAGTCCACGCGATCTGAAACGCCAGGGCTCCCCCCCTCATCAACACTGGGCCGCCACGAATCAGGAGCAGCTTTCAGACCTCCCCGATAGGTTAAACTTCGACCCTGACCATCCGCACTACCCGGCCATGGAGCAGCATCACCGTAGCTCATCGTCCACAAAACTTCCCCGTTCCTGGATTCAAGCGAGAACACGTCTCCCCCATTCCCCAAAGCTCCGTCATAGTCACCGCCCACCGTGACCTCTGGATAGGCCACCGCAAACGCACTGCGATCGCGAACCAGGACCAAGCTCTCTCCAGGAGCCAACGACGACTGTGAAGCGTTCTCAAAATCGAAGGCTATCCCGCCCGTCAGCTTGAGATCGATCAGGGAATGGTTCACTTCTCCACGGTTCATGATTTCCAAAAACTCCGCTCCCCCATCTAAAGGATGGTACATGAGTTCACTGAGCACCAATTCTCCGGCGCGATCTCCTGTCGAAAAAAGGGCTTCTCCCAGTGGGGACCATTCTCCATCCGAAAGCACCCGGGCTTTGATAAAAGTCCCGCCGGTCACTTCGATTGGGTCACTCGTGGTCGTCAATTTCTCACCGACCAATTCAAGATCAAATCCAAGATCGGAAGATCCGTTGGAAGCCTGATGAAGCTCCACCGCAATGACATTCATTCCTTCCAACAGCGCATTTGTCGGCACATTCAATTCTAAAAAGACTCCTTCATCACTTGCTGACTCTGCAAACGTTACCGAAGTCACTACGTCACCTAAATCAAAGCCAGAACGAACAATCTCAATTCCATTCAGATACACAATGGCTCCGTCATCCCGAAATATCCGAAGCGTCAAGGAATCAAACTCGCCCACGTCGGTCGCCTCGAACTCGTGGCGAAAATAACTCGTCCGATGCTTCAAGTTCACATTGGGGCCATAAGCAATCGTCGTTGCGATCGTCTGATCGCTAATGCCACCGTATCCCAATGGAGCGGGACCGGAAGACCATGAGGTGTCTTCATACTCACGATGTTTCCAGTTCCCGGAGCCATATCCTGCCGCTCCTACCACGAGCGTGCTATCCCCCAAGTCCTCACCCGTGTCCCGAAAAGCCCAAACACTCCCGAGAGCTAGGACGGTTTCCTGTTCCGCAACAGAACCAAAGGCCCCTGCCGTCGGTGATGCTCCGCCCCCCTCCAAACGCGGATCTGTTCCGTCGGTCGTATACAACACCGTTCCAGCATCGGCTGGCAGCGCGAAAGTGACCTCTGTTCCCAACGATACAACGCCTCCTGCTTGAGGCAGGATCTCAGGAGCCTTCGTATCGGGAAACAGGCCCTGCCCGTTTAGCTGATTGATCAAAGTCGCTCCACGGTTAGGAAGATAGTTGTTTCGTATATTGGAAATTTCAGAAAGCCAGTCCGCTCGATCATAGGGATCTGCCGGCCGGTGCAATTCTCCCCACCGGGCTGATTCCGCAACAATGGCCCGGTCCAACATTGCGGTATATCCAGCGACCAGCGGGTCGGTTGTGGGAAGAGTGAGCGCCCCACCTCCAAAGAGATGCCGCTGGGCCCGGTCTGCAAAAAGGATCCGATATTCGGGATTACTCCGCAGACGCTGGTGAATCTCCGTGCAGGTGTCAGTGACATTTTGACCAGTCGAATTACGCCCCGTCGAAAGCAAGGTCTCCTCACCATCCCAGCAGTAAAAACGAAAGGGACCGTCAGCGGCCCGGTTTCTCATCGCATAGACATTGTTATCAACCCAATCCTGGTTCCCGAGAAAGAAATTCACCAGCAGGTAGTCGATGAAGTTCTCCAAATCGAGGAGTTCCTTGATCATCTCATAAGTCGGAGCATTCCGAGGAGTTCCACGGACGAGAGAAATCAATTCATTCCATCCCTCATCGCTTCCGGCCGCCACTTGGTGACCCACTCCGCGTTGCCACTTGATGACATCATAGTCGTCATCATCACCCCCCCAATGTCCTGAAGCAAAAAACTCATCCGGACGCTCCACCGGATTGTAGAGCCCCCAATAGTGACCATTGATATAGAGATGGACGAAAGTTCCCGGAATCGAATCCTGATCCGTCGCCGCTTGCAAATCGCGTGCGAGCTGGTCGCGAAAGTACGTCGTTCTCGTCAGGGAATTTCCCGATCCCGACAGCGCCCTCCAGGGACTGGTCCAAGCCTTGCCATTTCCTGATCGCATAATGAGCCGGTCATATTCGTCCACCGGGGCATCCTCGAACAAAGGAGCATCAAAACTCGCATCGCCATACTCCGCCCGAAAGTAGAGGCGAAACGACTTCTTCAACATCTCCGGAAAACGATTCCAGCCCCCATGCATCCGGATTCCGCAATTCGCCTGCCGCATCTCGCCGCTTGCGGGATTGAGATACTCGATTGATGCTAATCGTTCCCAAGCCCTCCCTCGCTGCCCCGCATTAATGTGAAGCCCTTCCACCGGGTCAAAAAGCTCGTCAGCATCCACCACCAAAGACATCGTGGGAATTACCACCAAGGCATCTTCAAGATCAAAGCTCCCGCCAATGGCATCGTTCATAGGAAGCGTTCCCAACACTCCGCTGTTGAAGCCATAATGAGAAAGAGCTTTAACCGGATTTCTCTGTACGCCCACATTAAGATTTGGAATCCATGCAGGAGGAAAGTTGTCAGGTGATGACGACTGCCCTGCCACATCCGCCGTAAAGAGATAGGTCTGGGTGTCGATGTCCGTTGGCTCAAGGCCCTCCTTAAAAGCTCTCGCTCGCAACACCGTCGTTGTCGAAATCGTAATCGCTTCAGTATAAAGAATCGCTCCCGGATCTTCAGGATCAGGTTCCGTCCCATCGAGGGTGACGTAGATCTCGGCGTTTGATGTTTCTGATGTCACCTCTACTTTCTGTGGAGCACCGTAGAAGCCGCGCAGGACACTGAATTGAGTATCTGCGACAAAGCCCTCCACCACTTTCCCCGAATTTGGCTCGCCCGGTGTCGGTGTCGTGAAAAAGAATTCACTGCCTCCGAAGGGACCAAACGAAATATCCGCACGCTGTCTTGGATAAGAAAAATACTGCAAAGTCTCCCCCAACGGATCTCGAAGAATCAACTCGCTTCCTGCTGAGCGATTCAAAGAAAAACCGGTCGCCGGAACACCATCAACACCAATCTCGGCGGCATCCACGACCAGATATTCTCCCCCCGCCAATGTCATCGCGGGAAACGAAAATATTGACACCGGATCCACGCGATCAACCAATTGAAATCCCCCCAAATCAGTTTCCGTCGGATTTGGATTCCAGATCTCAATCCAGTCAGGCGAAGAACCGTCACTCCGAAGAATCGTATCACTATTCGAGGCCATGAACTCCGTGATTCGTGGCGGCAGAAGTTCCCCGTCCACCATCACCACAACTTCCTTCAATACCGTCCCCAAATCACTTGTCGCCACGAGTTGGTAGATGGTGCTCCGGGAAGGCGACACCATCACCATTCCTGTAGAAGGAACAGAACCCGTCTCCGTCAAAGTCACCTCGTCCGCATTCTCAGTCGCCCAAGAAAGGGTCACCACTTCCCCCGACGCAATCATGTCCCGATCAGGCCCAAATGAATTGATACGCGTTGCAGGCGGCTCGCCGCTAAAGACCCTCACCTCCCCAAGATGAATCAAGGAATTGGTCGATCCCGGGTTCGTGCCTCCATTCTCCAATCCCACCCGGATCTTCCGGGCCTTTACTCCCGGGGGGATTTGAATCACCGTAATTTGTCCTACTCCCGGATCGCTGATTTCTTCGTCATAAACCGAGTCTCCCTCACCATCAAAAAGCCGCAGAATCGCGCCAGTCAATCGACCTCCGCAACAGTCGCCCCGCATCTGCAATTCCACCCGCGAAATCCCAAAGTCATTCTCAAAAACCAGCTCCCAGGCATTGTTGGATGTCCCTGCATCCGTGTGCGAAAACGTTCCAGGATCCCCATCCACCGCTTTCCCGGCTGGATAAAGTCCGTTTGGCCAATCTGTCGTCTGGGCTGGAGCCCCGAGGCCGGTAATCTCCATGATTTGTCCATGACCCAAACCAGTCACAGAGAGAAACATGAGCAGGTAACATTTTAACATTGGCCGTAAATTATGCCCGCCAATCTACACTCAATCAATCCTCGAAAAAACCACACCAACCGAAAAAAGCAGACAAATTTGAAATTGATGTGACACGACTGCGATAAGTCCAATGAAGCGCTCTTTCACTTGAAATCAGAACCTAATTCATGAAAATCAAACCACTCCTTCTGGCCCTCATCATCCCCTTCACTGCGTCCGCCACTCCAAACCGGGGGCTCTGGTTCTGGGGCAGCACCAGCATTCCGGACGGTGCCGGAGACGAAGTTGACAGCCCTTACGGCTCCAATCTTGTTGTCGGAAATCCCACCCTCGAACGGGATTGTTTGGCTTTCTTCAAACTCCATCACGTCAAACGCATCTACGGAAGCTACGGAAATCGTCCCGTCTCCGAGCAAGCGACCATCGCAAGTTGGAACGAAAAACTCGATTGTCTCCGCATCGACTCACAGGTCCTGATCGCAGGCTCCCTGGTTTCTTCCTCCGACCATTCCTACTATCTCACGAGAGTCACCAACCGGCTCATCAACTTTAACAACGATTTCATCACCGAGCCTGCCAAGCAGTTCGATGCCCTCCATCTCGATATTGAGCCCCAACAACAAAATCCCTGGAAAGTTGGAAGTGGGGCGGTACGAAGGGCCTTCCTGGAAGATCTCTTGAATACCTACACCGCCATCCGCGCCCATCTCGATGCCAATGGATACAACGGATTCCCGATCTACGCGGATATTCCCTACACCTGGGACAAGTTTCCCGGCTCCATCGCTTGGGCCGACGCCACTGATCGTGACACTTGGTTCCTTAATCTTAAGAGCGTCCTCACCGGCCTCTCCATCATGACTTTTTCAAAAACCAACGCCCCTGCCCTCGATGTTGCCACGGCCTACGAACGCACAGGTGCCCTCGATGGCTTCTCCCGTATCGGCATTCAACCCAAGGTCGGAGATGTTTCCGACCCCGATATCTACTGGCCCGACTACCCCGCGTTCAACGGAGTTCTCAATGATCTGGAAGCACTGGTGGAACCCGCCGAGACCACCGATATCGAGAATTTTGGCCTCTGGCGCCACGCCATTGACACCACCGGTCTCGGCTACACTTTGCGCAATCGCGGACTCTGGTTCTGGGAGCACAATTCCTTTGAAGACGACACCGTCAGTATCTTCGATGGACTCAGCGTCGTTGGCCATACCGCCCGGGAAAACGAAGCCCTCAACTTCATCTCCAACCGTCAAATTCGCCATCTCTACGGCGAATACACGAATCGTCCGGTCTCCGAGCCCTCCGTGATCGCCGCCTGGAATACCAAGCTCCACAATGTCTGCATCGACTCACAGAGTGTCTTTCGTGGAAAAGAGACCTATCTCCCGACCTTTAAAACAGATCTCCTGATTCAAATTCAATCTTCCTTCATCGATTTCATGGATGCCATGGGAGTCGACGAAGCCTCCAAGTTTAAAGCCCTCCGCTTACAAATCACCCCTCAAAAGGATTTCTCGTGGGTTGCTTGGACCCCGGCCTTCCGACGCGCACAACTCGACGAAATCCTCGACATCTTAGCCGACGCCCGGAACCTTCTCGATTCCTCCGGTTATTTCCACATTCCACTTTACACCGGCATTGCCGCTGACTGGGATGTGCTCCCAACCGATGGAGGAATGATCGATTGGGTAAATGCCGCTGACCGTAATGCCTGGTTTCAAAATCTTCATACGATCGTCGATGGCGTCTCGCTCCTTTCCTTCGAGCAAACAGCCGTCGCCGACATCGAAAACATCACCAACTGGGAACGCGTCACCGTCCTTCCGACCAAGGCCCGAATCGGCATGAAATCGGATATTGGTGTCTCCGGAATTTGGCCCACCCTGACGGCCTACGAAACTGAAATGGAGCTTGTTGAAAACAGCGCAGGCCCAGCCGAATCAGTCGATCTCAATAGCTATGCGCGCTGGCGCCTCGCTGTTGAAAAAGATTCCCCCATCACTCACACCGGAACCGGTCTTTCCGCTGCCTTTGATTTTGCGAAGCCCACTCATCCCGTCATCGTGATCAACGTCAAACCCAACCACCTCTATATCGTCCGTTTTAGTCAGGACCTGGATAACCCAAAACACGGTCGCGAAGTCGCCCGTCTCCGGACCACCACCGGAAAAACCGAACGCATGATCGTCCCGATTGAAACCCAAGGCGACCGTGGCTTCTGGATGATCGAACGAATCAAAGACTGATCTCCGAAAAGAATGCGCGACCGGGTAACCCGGACGCGCATCTAATTTGGACTCAATTAGTTCTCAAAGATCAGAGCATCATCAGACACTCCCACGGTGATTTCATCACCTTCGACAAATTTGCCTTCAAGGAGAGAAAGACTCAGCGGATCAAGCAAGTGATGTTGAATGGCCCGTTTCAGCGGCCGCGCCCCATAAACCGGGTCGTATCCTTGATTTCCGATGAACTCGACAGCCTCTTCACTCAGTTTCAGAAGCAATCCTTGTTTGGCCAGCCGCTCTTTCACCCGATCCAGTTGCAAGGCCACGATGCTGACCAACTCGGAGCGATCCAAGCGATCAAAGATCACGGTCTCATCAATCCTGTTCAGGAATTCAGGCCGGAAATGTCCCCGCAAGGCTTCCCTGACCTTCGCCTCCCGTTGCTCCGGATTCGATTCATCGATGATATGCTGGCTTCCGATGTTTGAAGTCATGATCAGCACGGTGTTCCTGAAGTCCACCGTCCGGCCCTGACCGTCGGTAATCCGTCCGTCATCCAACACCTGCAGCAAGGCATTGAAGACATCCGGATGAGCTTTTTCAATTTCGTCGAACAGAACCACTGAGTACGGCTTCCGTCTGACGTGTTCGCTCAACTGGCCTCCCTGCTCGTATCCCACGTAGCCCGGAGGTGCTCCAATGAGTCGGGAAACAGAGTGCTTTTCCATGTATTCCGACATGTCAATGCGAACCATCGCTCCTTCGTCGTCAAAAAGAAATTCGGCGAGCGCCTTGGATAACTCCGTCTTACCGACACCGGTTGGGCCTAGAAAGAGGAAGGAACCAATTGGCCTGTCCTCATCTTGCAAGCCTGCCCGGGCCCGGCGAATCGCGTTGGAAACCGCCTCCACCGCCGGACGCTGGCCAATCACTCTCGCCCCAAGTCTTTCCTCCATCTGGACAAGTTTGGCTCGCTCGCCTTCCTGAAGACGGCTCACCGGAATACCGGTCCAAGTGGCGACCACCTTGGCGATATCTTCCTCTGTCACTTCTTCGCGAAGAAGTCTCGAAGGATCCTGGACCATTTCAAGATCTTTGAGCGCTTGTTCGGCATCAGGGAGCCGGCCATAAGTGATTTCCGAGGCACGCCCGAGGTTTCCCAAACGCTGGGCTTGTTCGGCTTCGGTGCGAAGGGAATCAATTTCTTCCTGCAAAGCGCGGATTTCATCAATACTCCCTTTCTCCTTCCGCCACTGCGCCATCAGTCCGGCCGACTCTTCCTTCACATTGGCCATTTCCTCCTTCACCGTATCGAGCCTTTTGAGGGAGCCTTCATCAGTCTCTTTCTCCAAGGCCTGGCGCTCCATTTCAAGCTGCATCACTTGACGCTCGAGCTGATCGATTTCAGTCGGAAGGGAATCCAACTCGATTTTCAAACGCGATGCCGCCTCATCAATCAAATCCACCGCCTTATCAGGCAGGAAACGGTCTGAGATATAACGATCACTCATAGAGGCCGCAGCCAAAATGGCGCTGTCCTTGATTCGCACTCCGTGATGGACTTCATAGCGATCCTTAAGACCACGGAGAATGGCCACGGTATCCTCAACACTGGGTTCACCAACCTTGACCGGCTGGAATCGGCGCTCCAGAGCGGCGTCTTTTTCCACATATTTCCGGTATTCATCAAGAGTCGTGGCTCCGATTGTACGCAGTTCACCACGTGCAAGCTGGGGTTTCATCAAGTTGGCCGCATCAACGGCACCTTCGCTCGCTCCCGCCCCCACGATGGTGTGCAGTTCATCGATGAAAAGAATGATCTCGCCCTCCGATTCGGTCACTTCCTTGAGAAAAGCCTTCAAGCGATCCTCAAACTCACCACGATATTTGGCCCCGGCAACCATGCCGCCCAGATCGAGGGAAATGAGACGCTTGTTCTTCATCGATTCCGGCACATCCCCACTGACGATTCGGCGGGCCAGTCCTTCCACGATGGCGGTCTTACCCACGCCCGGCTCACCGATGAGAACGGGATTGTTCTTGGTTCTCCGTGAAAGAACCTGGAGGACTCGTCGGATTTCCTCATCACGTCCGATGACCGGATCAATCTTCCCTTCCCGTGCCTTCGCAGTCAGATCCTGACCATATTTCTCAAGAGTCTGGTATTTCCCCTCCGGATCTTCATCCGTCACCCGCTGCGAACCGCGAATCTCTTTCAAAGACTTTTCAAATTTTTCGGAAGTCATTCCGGCATCGTTGAGCAACTTTCCGGCTGGCGAGTCATCTTTTAAGATTCCGAGCACAGCATGTTCCACGCTCATGAAATCGTCCCCCATTTTCTCGCGAATCTGGTCCGCTTGATCAAGAGCACTCCGAAGCCCGTAACTCATTTGGGGCTGCGATCCGGCCCCCTGAACGCGGGGCTCCGCCTCAAGCGCTGATGCAACGGAAGCCTTCAACGCGGTGAGATCTCCACCCGCCTTCTCCACCAAGGGAGTCATAATCCCCCCTTCCTGCTGAAGAAGGGCCAGCAAAAGATGCGTGCTCCTTAGCTCGGGATGAGCCGACCGAAGGGCCAGTTGCTGCGCGCTTTGGAGAGCTTCCTGTAATTTCGTAGTAAGTTTGTTCATCTTTGTGTTATATTAAACGAGTCTTTTTAAAAAAAACACCAATATTTGAAGGAGGGGTGCGATGACGGTGCCATCCCAAACCCATCCCCGCTTAAAGATGCCAAGCAACTTTTCTCGCGCAATGGGGTTTCTTAAACTAACCTCATCCCAGATGTCTCCCCGCATTCTCATTGCTGCCCTCGCCCTCGTCATCGGACTTCTCCTGAGCTGGCTCCTCATGAGCACTTCGGGCGACGATTCCTCGACAAAAGAACCATCAAGGATGGTGAAGCAAATCGTCGAACCGGTAGCCCCCAACCCCACAAGTGACCGAAAAATCCGGGAACCTTCCGACCGCGACCCCAAATTCGACCCCAATGCCATCCCATACGAACGCATCATCGCCTTCGCAAGCGAGGACGCCTATCGACGATTTCTCGAAAAACTCGCCAATTCCAAAATCCGCAACCTTGGTCAAATCGACGGGCTCCGGGCTGTTCGCCTCGGATTCGACAGTCTGGCAGATTTCAACGGCTTGGGACTCGAACCCGGCGATCTGGAATTCAACTATCCCGTATCCGTCCCGGAACTTCGTGAAGTAGCCCCCCAAACCGGCATCGTGGGCTTCAACAACAGTGCTCTGGAATTTCTGGGGATCACCGTGGATAATTCCGAATGGGGCCGTGGAGTGAAGATCGCGGTCATCGACACCGGCATCCTTCCCCATCTCGCCCTGAGTGAAAATATTCGCCACATCAACCTCGTCGAACTGACGGAAGGAGTCGAAGCAAACAGCCATGGAACATCTGTCGCCTCCCTGATCGCGGGAAACCACCCCAATATGAAGGGCGTCGCACCTGCCGCAGATCTCATCTCGGTTCGCGTGGCCGACGAGACCGGCTACTCCAGTTCCTTTCTCCTCGCCCAGGGAATCATCGAAGCTTCGAATGCCGGGGCTCAGATCATCAATATCTCTCTTGGATCAGAAGGAGATAGCCCTCTGGTTCGTCAGGCTGTCGACTATGCCACGGAACGTGGCGCCGTGATTTTCGCCTCCTCCGGAAATGAAGGATCCGCAAATGCCGCCTACCCCGCGGGAGACCCGGATGTCTTTTCCGTCGGAGCGGTCGATGCCCTGGGACAGCACTTGAATTTCTCCAACGCTGACAATGATCTCGCCTTCACGGCACCGGGGCTTGAAGTGCAGGCCGCATTTCCCGGTGATAACATCACTTCCTTTACCGGGACTTCCGGTTCTGTTGCGTTTCCGGTTGGAGCCGTGGCCGCCATCATGTCGGAAAGCCCCACCCCCATTACCGCCCGGATGGCAACTGAGATTTTGAGAACCTACACCAACGAAGCCGGAACTCCGGGTGCAGATCCGCAGTATGGGCTTGGGATGATTGATGTCGGCCGTGCCATGCAACGAAACACCCCCGGAATTGAAGACCTGGCCGTCGCATCCCAAACCTATCTCTTCCCGACAGAGGATAACCGCTCATCCGGATTACAGGTCAGCATTGAAAACCGGGGAACCGAACCACTCTATCAATCCACCGTAAACATCGGCATCGCAGGAGATCAATATCCCGTCACGATTCAGTCCTTACAGCCGAATGAACGGAAGGTCATCACCATCCCGGCAGGTCTTGGACTGCTCATGGAAGAAGGACAACTGACGGTTAAGAGCGACATCACTCTCTCGACCGGGAATCGCGATGCCAAACCTGCCAATGACTCTCGCAATGAAGTGATCACCGTCCCTGAAAATGGCCCCTAGAATTGCCGTCATCGTTCTGGTCCTCCTTTCGTCGATTGCCAGTGCGCACTGGCTGACGGTTCCCGTCCCCAACTCACCACCCGTCAATCAGCTTCGCACCGATGGCAATGCCTGTGGCCCGGCCTGCCTCCTCGACGCCTTCCGGTCAGGAGGAGAAAAGTGGCGAAAGTCCATCGGAAAGATTGAAGGGGACTCCGACACCGCCAAAATCAAAAAGATCATCTATCAATTTGGGAAACGTGGATCTCGTCTCGATCCCAAACGAGCCCGATGGAACGGACGCTTCGGAGTGAGCGGAACGGATCTGGCCGACATGGCCAATGAAATCCGCAGCGAAGGTTGGATGGGAACGGTAAAGCAGGAGATCTTTTTTAAACAACCCCGCGAAAGCGATCTCGAACTTCTTAAGCGTATCCATCACCGTTTCGCGATGTCTCTGAAAAAAGGTCTCCCTCCCGTTCTCCGCGTGCGGCGGGTGGCGTGGCGGGCCCCTAAAGGCTCCTCGACCAAAAGCTGGCTTGCCGTCAAACGACATTACCTCGTCCTCACCGGATTTCCGGCCAAGCTTCCCAAGAAAGCCACCTCGTTTATCGTCACCTACCACGACCCTTGGGGTGGAAAAAAATACCAAGGTTCTATTCGAGTTCCCGACGCCCGCTCGGCAGGCTTGGCCACCGTGATCGCAGACTTCCCCAAGTCCACGATAGGGAAGAGTCTCGTCAAAAAGGGAGAACCGACCTGTCTCTCACTGTCTTCCGCCATCGGAATTTTTTGACCCCGGCGTGAACTCTTCCAAAAAAACGAGGACATCGTCGCGAAAAGAAATATCAATGCCTAAAGTCCCGTTTCTTCAGGCTCAAGACCAACGATCAGACGGAGAGAATCCAGCGACCTTTGACCTCGCCCGGAACAAACACCTCCCCTGCCAATAAAATCTCCCGCGCAGTCAGGTTCGAGTCGCTCACGTCAACCGCCCAAGGGCGGCTCCCTTTCATAAACGAACCGGTATTGATCATCACCCTCCCGCCACCTTCCCAGATCCCGGCCCGATGGAAGTGCCCGCAAACCAAAACCTTCGCGCCTTCACCGGATTGCCTCAGGAACTTGAGTCCTTGATCCCCCATCCCCCGCCAGACACGGATTATTTCGATGGGCCGGCTTGGCGGCCAAAGGGCGGTCGCGAAGAAATTGAATGGCGGTGGAAGGTTCGGAAGCGGTATCACCTTCAAAGTCAGGGCAATTTCCCTGGCCCGGTCCGCACAAGCCTCCGCCAGATGATTCCGTGGTTCATACTTCTCGATGATTGCATTCACTTCCTCACGATAGTGACCAATCTCCCGTGACCACGGCGTGGCATTATCATAGATGGCATCTCCATGAGTCACGAGAACCTCACGACCCGCCAACCAGCTCACCCCCTCCCCTCCTTCCGGATCATGATTGCCCCTGAGCACATCCACCGAAACACCTCGTTCACCTGCAAGTTCAAGCAAGTCATCGAACAGCCGCCTTGCCGCTTCCCTGCCCGGTCCGATCTTTCGCTGCTGCCAAATATCTCCGGCAAGAACAAGGCGGCCGACGCCTTCCAGCATCGGCTCCAACATGATCGGATTCTTCAGACGAGACGCTGAATGCCCCAAATGGAGATCTGAAATGATTCGGGTTCTCACGGCTCCCGCTGTCTCACTGCTTCATAAAGGCACACTCCCGCCGAGACACTCACATTCAGGCAATCCACCTTCCCCTTCATTGGAAATTTAATGAGAAAATCGCATTCCTTTTCGGTGAGCTGCCGCATTCCCTCTCCTTCCCGTCCCATCACAATGGCAATGGGTCCTTTCATGTCTGTCTCATACAAGGATTGCCTCGCCTGATCCGAAGTTCCGACGATCCAAATCCCCCTCTCTTTCAAATCCCTCATCGTCCGGGCCAAATTGGTCACCTTGACAAAGGGAACACTCTCCGCAGCTCCCACCGCGACCCGGCGCACCGTGTCCGTAAGACCAACCGCCTTGTCCTTCGGAGCAATCACGGCATCCACCCCGGCTCCGTCGGCCGTTCTCAAAATGGCACCGAGATTGTTCGGATCCTGAACACAATCAAGAATGAGCAAAAGCGGCGATTCGGTTGCATCGAGGATATCAATGAGATCCCCTTCACCCCGGGGACGGGCCTCCCTCTCTCCCCGCGGCCTGGCATGTCGATTGTCCCGCGCTTCCCCTGCTCGTTTTCGCATACCGGATTCTTATGTCCGACATCTCAAAATTCAAAGTTCATTTCCCCCGTATCCATGCTTACCTTCATTCTCATGAAATGGCTCATCCCTTTCCTCTCCACCGCTCTCCTTGCCTCCTCCGGGGAAAAGAAGCCCAATATCGTCTTTATTCTCGCCGATGACCTCGGCTACGGAGAACTCGGCTGCTACGGACAGGAGAAAATCAAAACTCCCAATATCGACCGACTCGCAACCGAAGGGATCAAATTCACCCACCACTACACCGGCGCCCCGGTCTGTGCTCCCGCTCGTTGCGTCCTCCTCACCGGCCGCCACCTCGGAAATGCTGAAATCCGTTCAAACGGAGATTCTAAAAACGGTCGCAAATTCCCCGGTCAATGGCCCATCACCGCCGAAGCGGTCACTCTTGCGGAAGCCCTTCAAAAAGGTGGATACGTCAGCGGAGGATTTGGGAAATGGGGTCTCGGCCCCACCGACACCTCCGGCTCCCCCATCAGGCAGGGATTCGCTCGCTTCTACGGCTACAACTGCCAGCGCAACGCCCACTCCTTCTTCCCCCCCTTCCTGGATGACGACGAAAAAACCGAAACCATCAACAAGAACCCCATCCCCGGTCACTCCCGCAAGCCAAAGGGGGAAGTGAAGGCCGACGACTACCGCGATCAAACTTACGCGCCCGACCGCATTCTTGAAGAAGCTCTCAAATTCCTCGACTCCAACAAGGACAAGCCCTTCTTCCTCTACCTCCCTTTCGTCGAACCCCACGTCTCGATGCATCCGCCCCAGGAATGGATCGACCGCTATCCAAAGGAGTGGGATGAAGAAAAAGGCCCCTATCGCGGACAAAACGGATACATCCCCCACCCGCGCCCGCGAGCGGGCTATGCCGCCATGATCTCCGATCTCGACGAGCATGTTGGCACGATCCTCAACCGACTCAAGAAGCTCGGTCTCGATGACAACACCATCGTCGTCTTCACCTCCGACAACGGCACCACCCATCCCGGCCGCGATCCAAAATTTCACATCGGCGGGGTAGATGCCCCCTTCTTCAACTCCACCGCCGGCCTCCGGGGCTGGAAGGGCTCCGTCAATGAAGGCGGAATCCGCGTCCCTGCCATTGTCCGCTGGCCTGGAAAGATTGAGCCCGGCACCTCCACTTCCGCCCCTTCCTACTTCCCCGACTGGTTCCCCACTTTCTGCGCCATCGCCAAAACCGAAGCACCCAAGGATCTCGACGGCACCGATCTCACTCCCGCGCTCACCAAAGGTTCCTTCAAACGCACCAAGCCCATGATTTGGGAATTTCATGGCTACAGCGGACAACTTGCCGTCATCGACTTCCCGTGGAAAGCCGTCCGCCAAAAGGCGAAAACCAAAACACCCGGCGACTGGCAGCTCTACAACCTTGAAAAAGACCCCGCCGAAGCCAACGACCTCGCCCAAAACCACCCCGAAATCGTGACCCGGCTTGAAACCACTTTCAAAAACGACCGTACCCCAAGCGAACGCAATAAACTCCCGCTCTACGATCTCGTGAAACAAAAATAACTCGCTCCCGTAATGGAAGCATGCGTCTTTGGATCTTTCTAAGCCTCCTCGCCATCATCCCTGCAAACGGGGATCGCGGAGCTGAAATCTACACCGAACACTGTGCCTCCTGCCATGGAGACAGGGGTGAAGGCGTCGCCAATGAGTACGACGAAGCCCTCGTCGGGAAAAAATCCATCGCCTCCCTGGCAAAATACATCCACCGCACCATGCCGGAGGATGACGAAGACACCGTCATCGACGACGATGCTCTCCGGGTTGCCGAATACATCCACGCGGCTTTTTACTCGCCGGAGGCCCAGGCCAAAATCAAACCGGTCCGCAAGGATTTCCTTCGCCGCACGCAGCAGCAACACCGGCGTTCCATCACCGACATCGTGCAGTCCTTCCGGGGGCGCGCCTGGATGGGAGGCGAAAACGGTCTCCGCGGTCACTACTACCAAAAGGAGAAGATGAACAATCGTAAGAAGGAGTTGGTGAAAAGGGTCGATCCCATCATCATCTTTGACATTCACAAGAACCACGGCATCGAAGGCCTCGATCCCAAAGCACACGCCATCTACTGGTCCGGCTCTATTCTCCCTCCCGAAACCGGGACCTACCAATTCCGGGTCAACACCCCCAATGGAGTCCGCGTCTTTCTCAATGAACCGGGCCAAAAAAATGATGCGTTTATCGACGCATGGGTCTCCTCCGGAAACCAAATGCGATCGGTCGAAGCCCCCATCTTCCTGCTCGGAGGACACGCAATTTCCATCGTGATCGACTTTGTCTGCTACAAGGAAGAAAAGTCATCCCTTTCCCTCGACTGGAAACCTCCTCACGGCACCTGGGAACCTGTCCCCTCCCGCGTCCTTTTCGTCGACGGCTCACGTGAAGCGGCTCTCATCTCCACGCCCTTCCCGGCCGACGATGCCTCACTCGGTTACGAGCGGGGCTCCTCGATTTCGAAAGCCTGGAAGGAAGCCATTACCAATGCCGCGATCGAAGCAACCGGCCTCATTTTTGATGACATCGACGAGCTCGCCCGGACCAAATCCGATCAGCCTGATCGGCCTGAGAAGCTTAAAAAATTCTGCTCCGATTTCGCTTTCCGGGCCTTTTCAAGACCTCTGACCGAAGGCCAACGTAAGACCTATATCGACAATGTCTTCGCCAAAGCCGGCGATGATTACGAGACCGCCACCAAGCGCTCCCTCATGCTCACCCTCACTTCTCCCTACTTCCTTTACCCCTCGCTCAACCGGAACGAAAAAGGCGAGCCTGACAACTTCACCACCGCCGCTCATTTCGCACTGGCCCTTTGGGATTCCGTCCCGGACCAACCGCTCCTTGATGCCGCATCCAAAGGCGATATTTCCAACCCAAAACAGATCGAGGATCGACTTTGGAACATGATGGGAGATCCCCGCGCCAAGGCCAAACTCCACAGCTTTTTCCACCACTGGCTCAACCTCTCCGAAAAGGAAGACCTCGACAAGGATCCCAATCTCTTTCCGGGGTTTGACGAAAAAATCATCGCCGATCTCCGCACCTCGCTTGATCTCTTCATCGACAACGTCGTCTGGTCCGAGCAGTCCGACTACCGCCGCCTTTTCACCGAGGACAAACTCTATCTCAATCCGCGCCTCGCCGACTTTTATGGCGCACCAAAACCGAAAACGAATTCCTTCGAGCCCCTTTTGACTTCGGACAAAAAGCGAGCCGGGCTCTTCACCCACCCATACGTTCTCACCGCCTTTTCCTACCACAAACAAACCTCGCCCATCCACCGCGGTGTCTATCTCAGCCGCAACGTCCTCGGACGATTTCTAAAGCCTCCGCCCAACGCCATCGAATTCAAGGACGCCGATTTCAAACCACACCTCACCATGCGCGAAAAAGTCACCAATCTCACCAAAGACGAAAACTGCATGGCCTGCCACTCCATCATCAACCCGGTGGGATTCAGTCTCGAAAACTTCGATGCCATCGGCCGCTTCCGCACCCACGAGAAGAACAAGCCCATCAACACCGTCAGCGACTACCAAACAGAGGAAAGTGAAACCGTGAAAATCACCGGACCCAATGATCTCGCCAAACTGGCCGTCGAATCCCCGGGCGCGCACCGGGCGTTCCTAAAACACCTTTTCCACCATCTCATCCAGCAATCCACCAATGCTTATGGCTTTGGAACAATGGATCACCTTCACGAGTTTTTTAAAAACACCCGCTTCCACATCCGGAGCACCATGGTGACAATGGTGAAGGAAACGATTCCTAAAAAGATTGAGTAACCCGTCGGCAAGATTCCACGGTCACGGCTTGTTTCACGGAGGCGAACCCTCATGATGCCGGGATGAGCGACGCATTGTCTCCGGAAGTTGGCTTGGTTCTGGACGATCTCTACACCAAGCACCTCACCGGGCAGCATCCGGAACACTTTGCCCGCTACCAAGCCGTCACCGCGATGTTCGACAAGACCGGCCTTGGTTCCAAAATGAAAGCCATCAAATCGCGGGCAGCCGGATTCGATGAATTGTCAGCCGTTCACGAAGGGGCCTATCTTGCGTTGGCGGAAAAAGAGATCCTCTCCGGAGCGGACCAACTTTCCACGGGCGATACCGCAGTCTGTCCCGATAGCTGGATGGTCGCCTCTCACGCCGCGGGAGCAGTCTGCGCCGCTGTCGATGAAGTCTTCGCTGAAAAGGCCGATCGTGCCAAACGCGCGTTCTGTGCCGTCAGGCCTCCGGGGCATCACGCGACCCCAAACCGGGGAATGGGCTTCTGCGTCTTCAACAACATCGCGGTCGGAGCCCGATACGCCCAGCGAAAGTTCGGAGTGGGTAAGGTCGCTATCCTCGACTGGGACGTTCATCACGGGAACGGAACCCAGGACATCTTCTACGATGATGAAACGGTCCTCTTTTGCAGCACCCACCAATCACCCTGGTTCCCCGGCACCGGATTCGAGGAAGAATTGGGAACGGGGAAAGGCCGCGGTTTCACCTTGAATGCGCCCCTTCCAGCCGGATCGGCGATGGATGAAATCGGCGGGAGGATTGACGACCGGTTCATCTCCGCGATGAGGAAATTCAAGCCCGAACTTGTGATGATCTCTGCAGGTTTCGATTCCCGTCTCGGCGATCCTTTGGGACAGTTTCGCTTACTTGATCAGGATTACACAACCCTTACCAAGTGGATGCGGGGGATTGCCGATGAATTTGCCAACGGGCGTATCGTCTCAGTTCTGGAAGGTGGCTATTCTCTCGAAGGGCTGTCTGCCGGAGTCGAAGCCCATGTCGGGGCGATGGCATAGCCCGGGAATATCATTTTCCATGTAGAATTCCAGTCAAAGGGCCGTATAATAAACCAGATTCCTCACAGCCAATGACTTCCAGACGCCAATTTCTTCGAGACCTCGGTATCACCGCCGGAGCGCTCCCCTTCGTCTCCGGCCTTCCTTCCTTCGCCGCCACTCATGTTGGTGGAGTCAAAAGGCGGCTCATTTTCATGTTCTCGCCGAATGGAACTGTCCCTGCAAAGTTTTGGCCTTCGAAGGATGGCAATCTCGCCAATTCTTCCATTCTTGCTCCTCTCGCCCCTTTTCAAAAGCAGGTAACTGTTCTCAAAGGAATCTCAAACCGCGTCGGTGGCGATGGCGACCGCCACATGCGTGGGATGTCCTGCCTCCTCACCGGTGCCCGTCTCCATCCCGGGAACATCCAGGGGGGATCCGACAGCCCCGCCGGTTGGGCCTCTGGCATTTCCATCGACCAGGAGATCAAAAATTTCCTCCAAAACAACAAGGAGACCCGCACCCGCTTTGGCTCACTTGAAATCGGAGTTGCCGTGCCTGATCGAGCGGATCCCTGGACCCGCATGTGCTATGCCGGCTCCAATCAGCCTCTGGCACCGCTTGATGACCCCTACCAAATGCTCGACAAGCTTTACGGTCAGTCCAAAGACAGGGATACCTATGCCTCGGTGCTCGACTCCCTCGGCTCTGATCTTAAGCAGGTCTCCCAAAAGCTCTCAGCCGAAGACCGTGCTCTTCTGGAGCAACACATGACGCTCGTTCACGAAATGGAACGTGAGATGGCCGATGCCGCGCAAAGCGGTGATCTTGCCCATCCGGAACCCGAGCTCGACCCCAATATCGAACTCGTGAACGATAACACTCCCCAACTGGCACGCATGCAGATGGACCTTCTCGTCAATGCCATGGCCAATGATATGACCCGGATTGGTTCCCTTCAATTCATGCGCTCGGTTGGGCAGGCCCGCATGAAGTGGCTCGACATCAATGAAGGGCATCACTCATTGAGTCACGAACCCGACAAGAACCAAGGAGCTCAGGAAAAGCTCGAAAAAATCAATATTTGGTTCGCCCAACAACTCGCTTACCTCGCCACAAAGCTCAAGGAGACTCCCGAGACCGGCCAGGCCGGCAACATGCTCGACCACACCACCATCGTCTGGGTCAACGAGCTTGGAAAAGGCAACACCCACACTCTCGATGATCTTCCGATCGTCCTCGTGGGCGGAGAGGCAACCAACCAGCCCGGCTTTCACGACGTCGGACAAAAGGTTCCCCATAACCGCCTCCTCATGACCCTGGCCCACTCAATGGGCCACCGCATCCAAAGCTTCGGCGAGGAGAAATGGTCTCACGAAGGACCGCTTAAGTGGAGCTAAGGCTTTTCTTCGACTTCCAGGCATAGATCAGGAATCCCACTCCGATCGCGATCATAAAAAAGGAATAAAACTGCCCTTTGGTCACTCCGAAGATTTCCTCGGCATCGGGCTGGCGGACATTTTCCACCCCGATCCGGAAGATGGCATAGAGAATAAAAAACACTCCCGAGATCACGCCATGCCAGAGTTTCGGGAATTTCACCCGAACCACATAGAGCACCAGAAAGACCAGGAGACCCTCAAGAATTCCCTCGTAAAGTTGTGACGGATGCCTTGCCGGCGTGTGATCAGCCAAAGCCTGTAACACTTCGGGATTCTCCCGCGCAATGGGTTCCAGTTGCGTTTCAAAAACTCTTCTTGGCAACGCAAAGTATCCATCGAGTTGCCCATAGGGCTCCAGAATCGGTCCCACCTTATCGGGATCGGCCACCGCGGCCTGACGCAGGGCTGCCTGTAGGTTCTCGCGATCTCCTTCATAGAGGGATTTGGGAAATTTTACGGCCCACCACTTATTGGCATCGGTCACCGTTCCATAAAGCTCCCCGTTGATGAAGTTGGCAATCCGCCCAAAAAACACGCCCAACGGCGCCACGATCGCAAATCCATCACCCACCCCAGGCCATGAAAGCTTATGCTTCCACGCATAGAAAAGCGTGAAGAACATGATCCCTAGAATCCCCCCGTGGGACGCCATTCCCCCGTCCCAAACCGCAATGATTGTGAGCGGATTTTCAAGAATCTGATCCAGCCCTCCCGGACGAGGGAGCATATAGAACAACACATAGCCAATGCGCCCTCCCAGGAAGACGCCAAAAATCGCAGTGTAAGTCACCACGTCTCCAACCTTTTCCTCGGCCACCACCCAAAGATCACGCCGGGCCAGCCCCAAGAGAATGTAGTAGGCTGCTGCGAAACCGAGCACATAGGATAGCCCGTACCAACGCAGTTTGATTTTCTCGCTGATCGAAAAAATGACGGGGTCAAAGTCGTGGACATAAGTTGCTAGCAGATCAAGCACGGGGAAGACTTCATACCATCCGCCCGATTTTCGCAAGCGAGCAAAGTCATCACGCCTCAGCCCTTCCAACTACCGGGGCACTTTAATTATCACCGGCTGCCTTAAAAACTGGCAAACACCCTCAATTCCCTCACACACAGCGTAGTAGGCCGCTCCTTCGATCTTGGCAGGCAACTTTTCCCCTTTAACAGGCCGGATTTCAAACTCAATTCCCCTCTCCTCCGCGCTCGTAGGAACGGCTGGAGGTTTCCCGGGAGCTTGCAGATCGTGAATGGTATAGCCGTCCTGGGAGCCAAAATGAAAACTCACATTCCCGGCGTCATTGGTCCAGTGGACCTTCTTTGAAACCGAGGGTTGAAAGCGAAGATGAACCCGCAAGGCCGCCCCGTCACCTTTTGTCGACGGCACAATAACCAAAGAAGAGGTGACCAGTTTTTTCCCGTCGAGAGGAACCTTCCCCTCCGGATCGGGATGCTTTGCTTGAGTGGCCTCCCCCGCGCCCCCCTTTTCAGGATAGGCAAATTCCGACCCTCCTGGTTCGGCGACGAGGTGGTGGGGCTCTTCACCCCGCTCCTTCAAATCCTTCCGGGCCTCATTCACCCAATCGTAAAAGGAATAGGGCTTATCAAGCCGGGGCCCATACTGCTGAATCCGGCGGCGCCAGATGTATTGGTCCGGTTGTAATTCCAACGCCTTTTGCCAGGAAGCAATCGCGCTTCCAAAATCCGGGAATTTCCGCTCATTCGAATCAAAACGCTGGCGCAGCGCCACTCCGTATCGGAAATGCGCCACCGGGTTCTTGGGGTCTTCCGCCAGCGCCTTCTCGCGCGCTTCAAGGCTACCATCGAAGGAATAATCGACCTCCTCAATCATGGTCCGCGGATAGCGAGCCGAGATAAATGACTTCAGATCTTTTTCCGAAGGATTTTTGTATCGAATGATCCCGGAACCATCCACCAGCAGCGTGATCGGCACCACCTTGACTCCGAGAAGATTAAAAGGATCAGCCAACACCGGCCAATCCATCTTCTGCCACTGCATATAAAGAGCCGCCCGATCCGGATGCTGTTCCTGCACCATTCCGAGAGATTGCAGTTTACCCTTCTTCACCAATTCTTCCGTTCTGGCATGCCACACCGGCACCCGCTTTCGACAGCCCGCTCACCAGGAAGCAAAAATATGGAGAATGGTCTTTTCCCCAAGGTAAGAACGGACCGTCTTCTCATCCCCTGTTGAAATATTCGCCAGTGAAAAGTCCGGAACAGGCCCTCCTATCAGCAGCCCGGGGGGCGGTGTTGCGGAAACCTTCAACGACAGAAGGATGATCAAAATAATTTTCACGGCTTCGTTAAGCTACAGCGCCATGCGCGTCACAAGAAGCAAACTCTGGGAGAATTCCAAATGATCGCTACCAGAAAGACCTCTCGAAACTCTCCTGGAAAAACAGGATTAGTGGAGAAAAGCGAACCTTACCAACCAGGATCACGACATCACCACCCAGGCGGTGAAGCCTAAATAACCGAGCACAAGGAGCACCCCTTCCCAGCGATCCAACCTCATGCGATGCCACATCATGGGCATGAGGATGACTGCCGCGGCCAGCATGACCAAATAGTGGAAGGGGGTCACTCCGACACCTTCCAACGGAGCGATCAATCCCGCCATGCCTACCACCGCGAGTAGATTGAAGATACAAGATCCCACCGCGTTGCCCACAATGATATCACCCTGCTTCTTGATGGCGGCGACAACCGAGGTTGCCAGCTCTGGAAGTGACGTTCCAAAGGCAAACAAAGTGAGACCAATGATGGCCTCGGGGACCCCGTAAAAGCGGGCGATATTTTCACCCCCAACCACCATGCGATCAGCTCCGATCACAAGGGTGATTCCTCCCACGATGATCAGAAAAATATTAAAAAACAAACGCCCCCGCCCACTGTTACGAGCGGCTTCAATGACTTCAGGAGGAATCTCGTCGGATTCATTGGGATCTTCCTTCTTGGCTTCAACCAGGCTCGTGATGATGTAGAGCAAAATACCCCCGAATAAAACGCCCGCTTCGAGTCGATCGATCACGCCATCCCGCATCATCAAAAGAAAAACGGTTGAGGCAACCAGAAGGATCGGCATCTCCCGCCGAATCACCTGACGCTGAATTGCGATGGGAAAAATAACGGCACCCACTCCAAGAACGAGGGCAATGTTGCAGATATTGGAACCGACGACGTTACCAATCGCCATTCCTCCCTGACCATCCAGGTTAGCCTTCACGCTGACGACCAGCTCCGGGGCACTGGTGCCAAAAGCAACCACGGTAAGACCAACCACCAAGGGGCTGATCCCAAAACGAATCGCAAGCTCGGAGGATCCTCTGACAAGCCATTCGGCTCCAAAGTAGAGAAGAACCAGTCCACCAATAACCCAGCCGATATCAATCATTTCAGGCACGGGCGGAGACTGACGCACTTCCCGCCGGGCCGCAAATACGAAGAACGACTCTTTTTCTAAGCGCCGATCTTGATGAGCTCGACGTCGAAAACGAGAGTTCCGGAAGGAGCTCCCGGACGGCTCGGAGTTTCACCGTAAGCCAAATTTCCAGGAATCCAAAAACGTCGCTTCTCGCCTTCAACCATGAGTTGCACACCCTCGGTCCATCCTGCGATCACGCCATTCAACGGAAATGAAATCGGCTCACCGCGGGCCACCGAGCTATCGAACATCTTTCCGTCGGTGGTCCAGCCCGTATAGTGAACAAGCACTTCATCGCTCCCGGATGGGTGGTCACTGCCTGATCCTTTCGAGAGCACTTTGGAGGAAAGCCCGGAGCCCGTGGTCACGGCATCGGCGGGAGTCGCCGCGACATCATCGGGAGCAGGAATGGGCTCGGAAGGCTTGGGCTCTCCTGTGAACTCCAGAAGCTCAAAGTCAAAGATGAGGTTCCCGGTAGGAGCACCCGGAGGAGGATTCTCCCCAAAGCCAAGGGACGCAGGAATCCAGAATCGCCGTTTCTCTCCCTTCGTCATGAGCTGCAGGCCTTCGACCCACCCCTTGATCGAAACCTGATCGAGTTTAAACTGGGCCGGCTTCCCGTTCACGACCGTGCTCTCAAGAAGAGTGCCGTCTTCAAGCCATCCCGTAAAATGGGCCGCGACAATATCGGACGGTCCGGGCTTGTCGCCATCATCCCCGGCTTCGAGAATCTCGGAAGCCAGGCCCGTGGGTGATTTTTCTGCCGAATCGGGAGCAGTGAGATTTCCCGGCAGCGCAGGAGCCTCGGGCGCGCTTTCAATGCCAAAAAGCTCAACGTCAAAGGTCAAATTCCCGCAGGGAGCACCGGGACGGGAAGGCTTTTCACCATAAGCAAGCTCGGCAGGAATCCAAAAACGGCGCTTTTCGCCCACAACCATGTGCTGCAGACCCTCGGTCCAACCGGCAATGACCCCATTGAGTGGAAAAGAGATTTTTTCGTCCCGTGCCACCGAACTGTCGAAGAGCTTCCCGTCAGTCGTCCAGCCACTGTAGTGAACCTCCACGGTATCGCGGGGACCGGGCTGTGACGAACCGGATCCTGCTATCAGGACTTTCGAGGCCAAACCTGAATCAGTGACTTCGGCATCAGCTGGCGCCACGGCGACATCTAGGGGTGTTTCTGGTGTTTTGCTCACGAAGGGGGCTTAACGAAGGCTCGCCCTTCATACCAGAAATTTGCAGTTCTCATCACTTTATTGGCCTTGTGCTCTAGACAAACCCCTCTTCCTAACAAATCCTCCGCCCATGAAGATTTCTGTCACCGGCCGCTCGGGTCGCATGGGCCAGTCGGTTGTCGCCGCGATTGAGGCGGAACCTATCGCCTCCCTCCACCACACCCACGATTCCGGAGAGGACCTCGCGGGTGCCCTTTCGGGTGCCGACGCTGTCATCGATTTCACTCTTCCCGTCCTGACCGACGAGCTCATCGCAACGGCGCTTGAAAAAAAGGTCCCCTTGGTCATCGGAACCACCGGGCATTCGGACGAGCAGAAAAAAGCAATTGCGGAAGCGGCCAAAAACATCCCCATTGTCCATGCCTCCAACTTTTCCACCGGAGTCAACATCCTCTTCCACTTGACCCGCAAGGCGGCGGCTATTCTCGGCAACGAAACCTTCGACATCGAAGTGACCGAAATGCACCACCGACACAAGGTCGATGCCCCGTCCGGAACTGCTCGCACGCTTTTGGACATTCTTAATGAGGAGACTCAGACCTCCTATGAAGACGACGTGGCCCACGGCCGGGAGGGCAATGTCGGCCCCCGCCCCTCCCGCGAGATCGGAATGCACACCCTGCGCGGCGGTGATGTCGTCGGAGATCACACCGTGATGTTTGCGGCGGAAGGCGAGCGTTTCGAACTCACCCACAAGGCTTCCTCGCGCATGACCTTTGCCTCGGGTGCGGTGCGCGCCGCCCTCTGGCTTCAAGGAAAAGAAGCCGGCCTTTACGACATGCAAGATGTCCTCGGACTGAAGTAGATCATTTCATGGCATCTCGAACAGGCATCGCACTTGGCACAAACGTTGGCAATCGTCTCGCAAATCTTCGCGAAGCGCGTGACTTGCTCGTTAACCTCATGCCTCCCGGCACCAACTTCAAGCAATCCTCGATCTACCAGTCAGAGCCCGTCGATTGCCCACCTGAATCGCCGGACTTTTATAACGCGGTCGTTGAAATCGACTACGTCGGCAAACCTCACGACCTCCTGAAAGCAACCCAGGGAATCGAGTGGAAATTAGGCCGAACCTCGTCGGCAGTCAGAAATACCCCCCGCCCCATTGATCTCGACATCCTCTATTTTGATCACTTCGTCATGGATGAGGACATCCTGACCCTCCCGCACCCCCGACTCACAGATCGACGCTTCGTTCTCAAACCGCTTGCCGATATCCATCCCCACCTCGTCCTTCCCGGAGACGAAACAACGGTGGGTGAACATCTGAGAAAGCTCGACTCCGGGGAATCGGAACCCATCCTCATCCAAACCGTGTGGTAAACCGACCCATGAATCTCCTCAAGAAAGCCGACCACCTTCGTGCGCGGAAGGGCAAGGCCCCTGTCTCCGCCCTCACAGCCTATGATTATGCGACGGCTCGTCTTCTCGACGAGGCCGGAGTCGACCTTCTCCTTGTCGGTGATTCCCTCGGAATGGTCGTGCTCGGCTACCCCGATACGACTCATGTCACTTTGGACCACATGATCCACCACACCTCCGCGGTGGCACGGGGCACCCAAAACGCCCTTGTCCTTGGCGACCTTCCCATCAATAGCTATCCCGATCCCGAAACAGCTCTCACAAATGCGCGGAAGCTCGTGGATGCCGGAGCCCAAGCCGTCAAACTCGAAGGCGGCCTTCGCCAGGCCGAAAAAGTCCGTGCCATCGTCGAGGCCGGGATTCCGGTGGTGGGGCATTTGGGAATGCTTCCCCAGCGGGTGAAGGAAGAAGGCGGCTATAAGAAGAAGGGGAAAACCGAAGACGAGATTCAGGCCATCCTCGACGGCGCGTTCGCGCTCCAGGATGCGGGTGTTTTTGCGATTGTCCTGGAAAGCGTTCTACCAAAAGCCTCCCGCCTTCTGACTGAAAAGCTCGACGTGCCGACCATCGGGATTGGATGCGGCAACGGTCACTGCGACGGTGAAATCGCAGTGATCACCGACGTCATTGGCTCCTACCCCTGGTTTGTCCCCCCGTTTGCGACACAACGGGCAGATGTTGCGGGGGAGATCACCAAAGCTGTGAAAGGGTACCTCAATGCTCTCAACGGATAAGAAAGAAGCCCTCGAGCGGCGCATGGCTTCCCTGGGCGTCTATGAAGACGATCTGGTGGAGAAATTCATTCGGGGTACCGGCAGTGGAGGGCAAAAAGTCAACAAGACCTCCTCCTGCGTTTTCCTTCAGCACCCGCCTTCTCATATCGAAGTCAAGGTCCAACGCGAGCGATCCCGTGAAATGAACCGCTTTCTGGCTCGAGAGGAACTCTGCTCGCGCCTGGAAGAAGAGGCCGAAAAAAAGAAAGTCGCACGCAAGCAATCCCGCGAAAAAATCCGTCGCCGCAATCGCAGACAGGGGCCGCGGGCCAGGGCTCGAAACGTCGAAAAAAAACGTCAGCACGGCGCCAAGAAAAAAAACCGCAGAAAACCGGGCGCGAACGACTGATGGGCCTTGCCAGCCAGACCAAAGCAAGCATCATTTCATCATGCAAGGCTACCTCGATCTTCTTACCGACGTTCTCGAAAACGGCGAAGAACGAGGCGACCGCACCGGAACTGGAACCCTCAGTGTTTTTGGTCGTCAGGCCCGCTACGACCTGCGCGACGGCTTCCCCTGTCTCACCACAAAAAAACTTCACCTTCGCTCAATCATTCACGAGCTGCTTTGGTTCCTGAAGGGCGATACCAACATCGCCTATCTCAAGGAGAATAAAGTACGCATTTGGGATGACTGGGCCGATGAAAACGGCGACCTTGGTCCCGTCTATGGCCAGCAGTGGCGCTCCTGGCCAAAAGAGGATGGCTCGACCGTTGACCAAATCGCGGATCTCATCAAAGGCCTTAAAAGCAACCCCACCTCCCGTCGACACCTCGTCTCGGCATGGAATGTCGGCAAAGTCGATGAAATGGCTCTCCCTCCCTGCCATCTCCTTTTCCAGTTCTACGTCCACAACCCTGATTCAGAACGCCCCGGCCTCAGCTGCCAGCTCTACCAGCGAAGCGCCGACCTCTTCCTCGGGGTGCCCTTCAACATCGCCTCATACGCCCTTCTCACCATGATGATCGCACAAGTCTGCGGCTATGAACCGAGAGACTTTGTCCATTCTTTTGGTGACCTTCACCTCTACTCCAACCACCTTGAGCAAGCCCGTTTGCAGCTCACCCGCGCGCCGCTCGACCTGCCTAAATTGCAGATCAATCCGGAGGTCACTGACATCGATTCTTTCACCTTCGACGACTTTGAACTGGTCGACTATCAAGCCCACCCCCACATTAAAGCTGCTGTCGCTGTATGAAATTAACCGCCATAGTCGCTATGACCCCGGAGCGGGTGATCGGAAAGGACGGGGACATTCCCTGGCACCTTCCCGACGATCTCAAGTTCTTCAAAAAGCAGACCTCCGGCCATCCCATTGTGATGGGCCGAAAGACCTTTGACTCGATTGGCAAGCCGCTCCCCTTCCGGCAGAACATCGTCATCAGCCGTGATCCGGCATGGCACCACGATGGTGTCGAAAGCATCCGCCACCCCAAGGATCTCAACGAATTCCCCTTGGTCGACCAACAAGTCTTCATTATTGGCGGAGAGCAGATCTATCGCTTTTTCCTGCCCATTCTCACCGACATCATCATCACGCATGTGGCTGACAGTTACGAAGGTGATACCTATTTTCCGCAATACCAACACCTCTTCCCCAATTCCGAATTGGTCTGGGAACAAGAGGAATTTGTGATCAAACGCCACTTTAAATAACAACACCCACGTCCCAATACTATGGCCAACTCATTCGAACTCACCGGCACCCTGAAGGTGCTGGAAGACACCCAGACATTCGCAAGCGGTTTTTCCAAGCGCGAATTCGTCATCGAAGTTCCAGACGGCAAATATCCCCAAATGGTGAAATTTGAAACCGTCCGCGACAAAATCGACATCCTCAACAGCTTCAACATCGGCGACGAACTCAAAGTCACCTTCGATATTCGCGGAAACGAATACAAGGGCCGCTACTACGTGAACCTCAATGCCTGGAAAATGGAGTCGACTGGCAATAGCGGTGGCGGTGAAGGACAAGGTGCTGCCCCTGAAGATCCCCCACCAAGTTCATTCGATAGCTCTTTTGACAGCGAGCCCGATCCGAGCGACGACGACATTCCGTTTTAAGATTAAAGACTTCGCAAAATGGCTGGTTGCCCCGGGGACTTTTCGAAAAACAAGGCTCTCTCTCCTTGAATTCTTACGAAATTTAAAGCATGAAATCAAAGACCAACAAAAGATCCTTGATGAGTTCAAAGAATAAAACCGGCCCCAATCCCCAGTGGACATTTCTTACCAATCACTTTCATATTATCGTCAGCCTCTCCCGGGAGCCCTGCTCCCGAATTCGGGACCTTTCGGATGAGGTTGGCATCACCCAACGGGCCGTCCAACGGATCCTTGCGGAGTTAATTGAAGACAAGGTTCTCAAAGTCCAAAAAGAAGGTCGACGAAACGTCTACTCCATCAATCGGAAAAAACGGCTCCGGCATCCTCTGGAAAGCAAACACAGCATCGGCGAGCTTCTCGAAATTTTGAGCTAAGGGCTTCTCCCGGCGGCCAAAACATCGGCTCGCCATTCTCCCTCCGGTCTTTAAGCTCACCCCATGGCAGCAGGAGGCAAACGCAAGGTCATCAAAAGCATCACCGTTAGGGACTTTGTGGAACGGCAGGGGGATGACCTCGAACTTACGGTTGAAGAACCGGCGATTGGCTTGGACCGATTGATCGAGGAACCCGCCGTCAACCGTCCCGGGCTCGCCCTGGCAGGCTTCGTTGACTACTTCGCGAAAAAGAGGGTCCAAGTCTTTGGAAATTCTGAAAATTCCTATCTCGAAAAGCTGCCTGACGACCTTCGCCTCGAACGTTTCACCATCCTTTGTGAGCAGGACTTCCCCTGCCTTATTCTTGCCCGGGGACACAACATTTCCCCCACTCTTCACGAAGTGGCGCGGGCTCGAAACATTGCCGTCCTCCATTCTCCCCGGCAAACGATGTCGGTCCTCAATGCTGCCACCATCAGATTGGAGGAAGAATTTGCACCGAGAACAACTCTCCATGGATGCATGGTGGACTACCGCGGCATCGGTGTTCTGATCATGGGAAAGAGCGGATCCGGAAAAAGCGAAACCGCCATCGGACTTCTCGAAAAGGGATCAGCTCTTGTTGCTGATGATGTCGTAAATTTAAAGCAGGTTGGAAGTGAGCTCTCCGCCACCGCCAAGGACTTTGCGAGGGGTTACCTTGAAATGCGGGGCATCGGCATCATCAATGTCGCCAACTTATACGGCCTCTCCGCCATCCGTCCCGAAAAACGCCTTGATCTGGTTGTGGAACTAAAACCCGAGACGGACTTAAACAAAGTCGACCGCCTCGGAATGTCACAAAAATCCCTCCAGATTCTCGATGTCAAAGTTCCCCTCGTCGAGATCCCGGTTGCCGCAGGGCGGGACACCGCCCGCTTGATTGGGGTGGCCGCCTTAAATCTCCAGCTACGACGGATCGGCTACGACATGGCTGATGAATTCAACCAAAGACTCCTTGCTCAAATGAGCCCGGATTCAAATGCCTGAAACAGTAAAAACCTGGTCGGTCTATCTGATTCAATGCGGAGACGGATCCCTCTACTGCGGCATGAGCAATGATGTTGCGCGCCGAATTTCCGAGCACCAAGCCCAGGGCCCAAAATGTGCCCGGTATCTCCGGGGAAAGATCCCTCTCCAACTGGTCTATCAACGTGAAATTGGAAGCCGGTCGAAAGCGGCCCGCGAAGAGCTCCGCATCAAAAGCCTGCATCGGAACGCAAAACTCAAGTTGGTTTCCGAAACTTAACAAACAGATAAACCGGCGGAACCGGAGTTTGGAGAATTCGAATCATCGCCTCACAGAAAACGGTGCCCTTCCTGGCCTTTCCTCCGAACATCAATGGAATCCCCTCCCGTGCGAAGTAGGCGCTGCCGTTTTGCGATCCCCCGGAGTCGGATTTAAGGACACCTCCGATGATCGTAGTCAATTCCGGTTCGAAGTCGAAGGCACAAAAAACAAGATGCGAATCCGGCTTGGCGGGCTTAGGGTCATCCAGGTATGACTTCCCCAAAAACCGCCCTCATCACCGGAGCCAATGGCGGTATTGGCTCCGCCCTGGCCCGAAAACTTTCGGCTGCCGGCACCCGCCTTGTCCTCGCCGGGCGAAATGAATCCCGGCTCACGGCCTTGGCTTCCGAGCTCGGTGTCAAAGCGCTCATCTGTGACTTCACCAATCCCGATCAAGTCGAGAACTGTGTCAACGGAGCTCTCTTCGAACTCGGCACCATCGAAGCCGCGGCCCATTGCATCGGATCCATCCTTCTAAAACCAGCGCACCTGACCTCCTTCGAGGAGTGGCATGCCACCATCGACACCAACCTCAATTCAGCCTTTTACCTTCTGAAGCAGCTGGGACGCCCCATGGGGAAATCCGGCGGTTCCATCGCCTTCGTAACCTCGGTCGCTGCCGAAAAGGGCCTCTCAAATCACGAAGCAATTGCGGCGGCCAAAGCGGGTCTCGCCGGCCTCACCCGCGCCGCCGCCGCGACCTATGCAAAAAACAATCTTCGCGTGAATTGTGTCGCGCCCGGCCTGACCGACACTCCCCTGGCGGCTCCAATTACGGGAAACGAATCAGCCCGAAAGTTCTCCGAAGCCATGCACCCGCTCGGAAGACTCGGCACCGCGGATGAGATCGCGAGCGCCCTTTTCTTTCTTCTCTCCCCGGACAACACTTGGATCACAGGGCAGTCCCTCTCCGTTGATGGAGGCCTTTCATCCCTCCAGACGAAGTAAAAAAAGTCACCCTCCGTGCCAATGCAGCTTTTTACGAAGCGTTTCGTAAAAGGAATGGCCTGGTAATCGCACGAGCCGCAAACGCTCCTCGTGGCGGCTCACCCGGACAATGCTGTCTTTTTCGATTCGCAGGATATCACGACCATCCACGGAAAAAAGAATGGGCTCTTCACTGTGCCCGGCTGGCGACAACTCGATCACCGACTTCTCGCCCACCACTAAAGAGCGATTGCTCATACTGTGCGGACAAATCGGAGTGATTACGAAAACTCCCGCGTGGGGCCCTAAAAGGGGCCCTCCGGCTGCCATCGAATACGCGGTCGACCCGGTGGGCGTGGCGACGATCAGACCGTCGGCCCGATAGTGATTGAGCAACTCGCCATCCACCCGCGCTTCCAAGGAAACCAAGCGCCCCGTCTCACCCCGCATCAACACCGCTTCGTTTAATGCCAAAAATTCGTGAGCCTGCCCCCCCTCCTCGATCATCTCCACTTTGAGCATGCTTCGATCCACAATGTTCATCTCTCCGGTCGCCAAATGATCACTCAACAAATCCACTTCCTCATCCGTGCATGCCGTCAGGAAGCCCAGAGTTCCAATATTAACCCCGGCAATTGGCGTAGACGTCGGGCCAATGCGATGCAGCGTTTCGAGCAAGGTGCCATCACCACCGAGGGAAATCACAAGATCAGCCTTCCCGGCAAAATCATGTTCTCCCACTTCCTGAACCAGGCTCGCCGTCTCCTCCTCCAAAACAACCTCAATCCCCCGCTTCACGAGACTTTTGCGAACCCTGTGCACCGCCATCGGGGCATCAGGTTTCCGGGGATGGGCGACAATCGCAACTCTCACGGTCGAAGGCTAGCACCCTACCAGAACTCCGGCAATCGTTCCTTGCCTCCCGGCTCAACGACAGACATCGTTTCCCCATGCCGCTGACTCAGGAAGAAGCCAACCGCTACCTTCGCCAAACGATGCTCGCCGAAATCGGTCAGGCGGGCCAGGAGCGGCTCAAAGACTCCTCCATTCTTTGCATCGGCACGGGCGGCCTCGGCTCACCGGCAATCATCTATCTCGCCGCCGCCGGAATCGGAAAAATCGGCCTCATTGACCCCGATCGCGTCGACCTCTCAAACCTTCACCGACAGATTCTCCACGACACCGATCGCGTCGGAACCGCCAAACTTGAGAGCGCCAGAGAACGGATCCGGCAAATCAATCCCCACGTGGAAATCGTTCTCCTCCCCGGCCGCTTTGAGCCCGAAAACTGCCTCGACCTTCTCGCTCCTTACGACGCCATTCTCGATGGCTCCGACAATTTCCCCACCCGCTTCGCCGCCAACGACGCCGCCTTCTTCCTCAAAAAGCCCCTCATCCACGGTGCCATCTTCCAGTTCGAGGGCCAGGTCACCGTCTTCGCCCCCCACCTCGGCGGGCCCTGCTACCGCTGCCTTCTCCCCGAACCTCCGCCCGAGGGAGCGGTCCCAACGTGAACCGAAGCCGGTGTCCTGGGCGTGCTCCCGGGAATCATTGGCAGTCTGCAAGCCATGGAAGCCATCAAGCTCCTCGCCAGAATCGGAGAGCCTCCACTGGGCCGGCTCATCCATTATCGCGCCCTCTCAACGACCTTCCGTGAAATTAAAATCAAACGCGATCCCGGTTGCCCCCTTTGCAGCAGTAAGGCCACCATCAGCGAACCTTTCCCCCATAAAAAAGAAATGACCCCACTCCCGGAAATCTCCACTCTTGAGCTCCGTCAAATCCTCGCCGACGGCTTCGATGGCATCCTTCTCGATGTTCGCGAACAAGATGAATACTTCACAGCCCACATCGACGGCAGCCAACTCCTCCCTCTCTCCGGTTGGCCCGCCTCCGCCGCCAACCTTCCCAAAGACCTCAAATACCTCGTCCACTGCGCCGTCGGCATGCGTAGCGCAAGGGCTGGAGAATGGATGCTCCAAAACGGATTCAACGACGTCACCAACGTCGCAGGTGGCATGAAGCAATGGCTACAGGAGGAGTAGCTCCAGGAAGCAATTTGGAAGAGCGTTTTCACCAGGGAGAACGGCGCATCCTGCCTGGTCACCCTTAACCTTGTGGCAGAGGCATCGAACATCCGCTGCTCCCGCCATTCATCACTTCAAAACGTCAGGAACTGAGATGTCCATGATTTCCGGATCAAAAATCGCGTTGATCTTGATCCTGGTTTGATTCGCATTTCGAGCGATCGGGAATTCCCTTCGCCGACAGGGCGTGACGACGAAGCAATTCCGGGATTTGCGAAACCGCTATTTTTGGTTACTCTTCCACAATGAATTTCAAGCTTTTGAAAACCCATGGACCATGGGCAGTCGGATTGGTTGGAGCTTTCTTCCTCGGCACGAAATGGGAGCTGCCTTCAAACAACGAAAACCCCACCGAAGCTGAATCCGCATCCAGCTCCCGAAACCTGCCATCGACTTCCTCCTTCAGTTCAAAAGATTCAAATCCCAAAACGTCGTCTTCTCGTTCAGCGCAGTCAAAACCGGCTTCAGACGACATCATTTCCGACATTTTTAACGCCGCCACCCTTTCCCAAGACGGCATCGAAGCACTCACTACCGAAGCTCTCCGCGACCCCAACCAGATCAAACGCCGCCTTGCCTTCAGTCGTCTGCTCACAGGCATGACGACCGGGAATGCCTCCTCCATCCGCGACCAGCTCATCGCTTCAGGCGCCGGTGGTCAGGAATGGCGGGACTTTAACTATGCCTGGGGGGCCATCGCCGGTGAGGAAGCCTTCCTCAACTCCTCCACCAACGAAAAACGCGATCTCCAATCGC
>CALFSW010000354.1 GCA_937916505.1 uncultured Verrucomicrobiales bacterium
TTGAAAATTAGAAAGATCCGGGGATTTCGTCAATCGAAAACATATCCTTTTTTTGAAAATCCTGCTGTTGCCATTAGCGACTGATTTTGAACTTCCCGATTCTTTGCGTGCGATGCGATGGGGGTTGAAGGCCTATGTGACTGATTAGGAATGACAAAAACGAGAAATCTTTCGTTTCAGATGGTCGTCCAAAATCGGGTTGCTCAATGAGAAGAGATGGCGACCAATGCGCTCACGCTTTCGCTTTTACGAAAACAGGGGGCGAAGGCAGGAGTCGGTCAGGGTGGCCTGGATTGAGGGAAGATCCGCCCTTGAAATTTCACTTTCCGGGCCCTCCCCGAGCGCGTGTCCCAGAGCGCCGGTGAGTAAACGGGATTGCTCCCCGGGGGGCACGTCGAAGGTTTCAGGAAAGGTGGCATCGAGAAGGGTGGCTCCGCAATCGCCCGGCTCAATCAGTTCTTCGACCCATCCGAGGATTGTTGCGACCGGGGCCTGATCGGGAACGCGCCCGGCGATGAAGGCGAAGATGTCCTTGCGGGTCGGGACGTTCATGAGCAGCGCGAGGAAAAAGCGATGGTCCGGATCATCGATGTGGTAGCGCATCCCGGAGAGGGCTTCCCGTCGCAGGCATTCGGCCAGGGTGTCGGGAACTCCCTTGGCGAGTTCGCCGTGTTTTTTTTGAAACGTGGCAAGAACAGGTTCCCACTCGTTGAGACCCTGAAGACGGTTCATGGCGTGACGAAGAATGTTGAAGCCCCGTTCGAAATCCAGTCTTGCCACCATTTCGCCCACGAAGGGGGTGTATTCGGGATTGTCGAGAGTTTCGAGGACATCGAGGAGTTGCTTTCGTCGCATGGTCAGGGCATCCACGTGAAGCGGATCGATCGCGATGTGGGGTGGCAGGTAATTGAACTGTGGTCCGGTGCCGGGATCGTGTTGGGTGCGGACCACTACGGTGACGGAGGGCGTATCGAGGTGGAAGAGGGAGTGGAGGCATTCCTGCCCGGAGGTGATAGGGACGGTGCGCCCGGTTTCAAGCAGCTCGATCTGCTTCAGGCCGAGGTTTCCGATGCGTAAATGGGGAGTGATTGACCGGGCTCCGGTGAAGTCGAATTCGGAATGAAGACTGGAGCCCCGCATGACATGAAAGGCGCCGGAGAATTCGTGCTGGTGGATTTCGGTGGTTCCCTCCAACCAAAAGAGGATCTGAATATAAAAACGGGGATGATTAAAGGCCACCAACTCGGGCTGACCGAACCCGGATTGACTCTGAAATGGTTGGTCGTCGTTGATGAGGAACTCATGAATCATCTCATCGGGATCGACGTTCCCGGACGGCGGCGATTCCTCGAGGGCGATTCGGGCAAGCTCCGGAAAGGCCTCGAGCGAGAAATTTTCCTGTTGCCACCGTTCCGAGACGGTGCGCCCCAGCTTTTCGAAATAGGGATTCATGAGAACCCATCCTACCGTCACCCGATAGGGCGCCACAAGGGACAAGAATGAGGGCTTGGTGGCTTTTGATGAATTCGCAATGAAAACCACGCCAATGCCACCACCCTGTGGTCTGATTTTTCCCACCAGGTTGGCTCTCCTGATTCGCCTGGCGCAGGGGTGACGGGGAATGCCCCCGGCCGGATGTCTTTTCCGAAGACCTGATCGACACTCGCCTCCGGCTCCAAAATGGGTGAGGGTGGATGCCGAAACGAAAGCCCATGACCACCCAGGAAATCCAGCAATACATCGAGACCGCAATTGGCTCAAACTACGCCGACTTTACCTCTGAATCGGGGGAGATCATGACGAGTGCGGGAGGGGACGGTCGTTTCATGGGAAAGGTGATTGCGACGAGATATGCGGGGCTTGTCGCCGGAAGGGAGATCTTCCTCGCGATCGGGGAGAGCGAGAAGAAGGTGCAGATTGTGAAGCTGGGAAAATCGGAGTGCGTGAAGCCGGGCAAGTCCGATCTCGATCTCCTGCTTCGCAAGGAGCTGGGGATTGGCAGCGAGGGCTAATCCGGTTTCAATCGTTCAGGGCGTGATCGTGGGCTGGAGAATTTTCCAGACGTTTTCCGCGACTTTCATCTGTCCTTCGGCGGTGGGGTGGATGCCGTCGGCTTGGTTGAGTTTTTCGACGCCGCCGATGCCTTCGAGGAGGAAGGGGATGAGGGTGGTTTTGGATTCCCTGGTGACTTCGGCGAAAAGGGCTTTGAAGCGGGCGGTGAACCCGGGGCCCATGTTGTCGGGCATTTGCATGCCGGCGACGAGAATCTTGATCTTGGGGTTTTTGGTGCGGGCTTTGGCGACGATGCCGAGCAGGTTTTTCTTGGTTTCGCCGGGGGCGATGCCGCGCAGTCCGTCGTTGCCGCCGAGGGCGATGACAAGGACGTCCGCCCCTTTTGTCATGGCCCAGGCGACCCGACGCAGGCCGCCGGCGGTGGTGTCTCCGCTGACTCCGGCATTGGCGACGGTGTAGGGGAGTTTGGCGGCGGTGATTTTTTTCTGAAGCAAGGCGGGGTAGGCCTCCTTGGGATCGAGTCCGTAGCCCGCGGTGACGCTGTCGCCGAGGATGACGATGCGCTTTGCCGTATGATTTGCATTCGGGGGTTCTTCTGCGATTACTATTGCCCACGTGGCGAGCAGAAGCCCGATCACTAATTTTTTCAGACATGTCATCCCCATCGACCGCTAGCTTAGAATCCACTCCGGGTGATGTCAAACGACCCCTCCTCAAGGTCACCGGTTTGCGTAAAACCCATCAGACGGCGGGCGGTGACCTGACGGTGCTGAAGGAGGTGAGCCTGGGTCTTGATGCGGGCGACACGTTGGCAATCATCGGGCCCTCGGGGAGCGGCAAGACCACTTTGCTCGGGCTGTGTGCGGGGCTGGACGATGCGAGTGCGGGTTCGGTGGAGTTGGACGGACTGGCGATCGAGTCGCTGGACCAGGACGCGCGCGCGGCGCTGAGAAACCGCTTGGTGGGCTTCGTTTTCCAAAGCTTCCAGTTAATCCCAACGCTGACGGCGATGGAGAACGTGCTGGTGCCGTTGGAGCTGCGAGGTGAATCCGGCAGGCAGGCGGAGGCGGAAAAATTGCTCACGGAAGTCGGTCTCGGGGATCGCCTTGATCATTATCCCTTGCAGCTTTCCGGAGGCGAGCAGCAGCGGGTGGCGCTGGCGCGGGCTTTCATCCATCGGCCCAAGATTCTCTTTGCCGATGAACCGACCGGCAATCTCGATTCCGGAACGAGCGGGCCGATCGTTGACATGCTTTTTCGTCTCAACCGCGAAGCCGGGACGGCGCTGGTGTTGGTGACGCATGATCCCGCCTTGGCGGCAAAGGCGCGCCGGGTGGTGACGATGAGCGGCGGAACCATTGTCTCGGAGGAGGAGAATGACGCCCTCTAAAAACAAGGGGTTGCCCCGCAGTTTGTGGACGGCTCTCTTTCATCCCTGGGTCTGGCGGATGGCGTGGCGGGACAGTCGGTCGCAACGGCTCAGGCTGGTCATTTTTTCGCTGGCGATCGTTTCCGGGATCGCGGCGCTCACCGCGATTCATTCCTTGAAGGCGAGTGTGGAGCGGGGGATTGCTTCGGAGGCGAAGGCGCTTTTGGGCTCTGACTTGCGGATTTCTTCGCGGAGGGAAATCCGGGAAGAAGACATCGGGAAGCTTTCCGGGATGGCGAGTCGGATCAGCCGTGAGGTGAGCTTTCCCTCGATGATGCGATTCCTGCCGGATGGGGGAGCGCGTCTGATGCAGGTGCGGGGGATCGGGGGAGAGTATCCTTTCTATGGCGGGGTGGAGACGCGGCCGGCGGAGGCCTGGGTGAAGATGCGGGAGGAAGGCGGGGTTTTGGTAGAGCCGGCGATCCTGGATCAATTTTCGGCGAAAGTCGGTGACGAGGTGCAACTGGGTGGGATTCAGCTGAAGATTCTGGGGGTGATCGACAAGCCCGCGCCGCGCGGAAATCGCTTCAGTGGATTTGCGCCCGAGGCTTATGTCCGGCTGGCTGACATCGAGCGCAGCGGGTTGCTTGGCAAGAACAGCATGGCGGCCCATCAGGTGCATCTTGAGATTCAGGACGGTCCGACGTCGGACGCTCTCAAGGACTCGGTCCGTGAGGATTTCAAGGAGACTTCATGGCGACTGGAAACACCGGAAGATCGACGTGAGAACCTGGGCGATGCCTTGGATAATTTTCAGAAATTCCTCGGGCTCATCGCCTTGGCATCGTTGGCGCTGGGAGCCATCGGGGTGGCGGGTGCGGTGCATGCCCATGTCACCCGGCGCATCCAGACGATTGCGATCCTGCGCTGTCTCGGGTGCCCGGGGCACCTCGCTTTCGGGATTTATTTTGCACAGGCGATGGCGCTGGGATTGCTCGGTGCCTTGCTGGGAGCGGGGCTCGGAATCGCGATGCAGATGGGATTGCTGATGGTGCTGGGTGATGAATTGCCGATCTCGGTCAGTCCCTCGCCGGAGTGGAAAATCGCCGCGCAGACGATGGCGATGGGTTTTGCAGTGTGCTGTGGATTTGCGCTGCTCCCGTTGATGAAGATTCGTGAGATTTCACCGGCGGTGACCTTGCGCAGTGGTGCTTGTTTGAAAGGGGGGGGGCTGCGGGCCTTGCCGATTTATGGCTTGCTGGCGGGTTTGCTGGTGATGGTGGCGTATGCCAATGATCCGAATTGGAAACGTGCCCTGGCGCTGGTCGGGGGGATGGCCCTGGCTTTCCTGGCTCTGGTCGCGGTGGCGCGCGGGCTGATGGCGGTGACGCGCCGGGTGGTGAGATTGGGCTGGCCGTATTTGATCCGGCAGGGCGTTTCGAATCTGCATCGCCCCGGGAACCAGACGCTGCTCTTTCTCCTTTCGTTGGGGCTGGGGACTTTCCTTTTGGTGACAATTCTCTCGGCGGGGAAACTTTTGAACGACCGTCTGAGCATCCAGCAATCGGAGGATAGTCCGAATCTGTATCTCATCGATGTGCAGCCCGATCAGGTTGCGGGGGTGGAGGCGGTCTTGGACGCCGGGGGGCTGCCGGTGCTGGAGAGCACGCCGATGGTGACGATGCGGATTCAGTCGATCCGTGGGGTGGCTGTCGGCGATCTGAAGGACGTGCCCCGCTGGGTCGGGCGGCGCGAGTTTCGCTCGACCTATCGTGACAAATTGAATTTTACCGAGGAGCTGGTGGCGGGCGAGTTTGCCACCGGGCGGGCTGATCCGGGCGGGGTCGTTCCGCTTTCGCTGGAGGAGAAGATCGCCAGGGATATGAAGGTGGGCATTGGTGATGAGGTCACGATGGATGTGCAGGGGATTCCGATCCGCACGCGCGTGACAAGTATCCGTCGGGTCGATTGGAGCCGCTTCAATCTGAACTTTTTCATGGTGTTTCCGCCGGGTGTGCTGGAGGACGCGCCGGGATTCAATGTGGTCACGACCCGGACGCCCACGCCGGAAGCCTCGGGTGAGTTGCAGCGGGAGCTGGCGACCCGCTTCGCGAACGTCACCGCGATCGACCTGACGCAGATCCTGGAAGCCGTCCGTGACATTCTCGGAAAGATTTCGACCGTCATCACGGTCTTGGCCGGGTTCACGGTGCTGGCAGGACTGCCGATTTTGATTGGGACCCTGCTGAATGGGCGTGACGTGCGGCTGAAGGAAAGCGTGCTGCTGCGGACGCTTGGGGCCTCGGCGAAGCAGGTCCGGATCATTCTCGTGATCGAGTATGCCGCGCTCGGCATTTTATCCGCCCTGACCGGGGTGCTGCTGGCCGTCGCGGCAAACGCAGCCTTGGCGACGTTTGTTTTCAAAGCCTCTCCTTGGCCGGATGCGGCCCTTCTTTTGGCCGCCTTCGGAACGGTGACGATGATCGCGGTCCTCGGTGGTCTCGCCCTGAGCCGGGGCGTTTGTCATCATCCCCCGCTGGAGATTCTGCGGGGTGGGAGTTGACCGGAAGCGGTAAGTTGAATCCCAGGCGGGGGCCTGATTTTTTTCACTTTTTATCGGCAAATCGAGGCATCCGGTGGAGAGTTTTTCCGAATGGAGCTCGCCGACGCGAATCGCACGGCCACTTCCTTCGCGACGATCCCTGCCAAATATGAAATTTCTAGTGTTACTCCTCTGCGCCCTCGGCGTTGCGAACGTCTCCGGCGCCGATTTGGAACGCGGCAAAATTCTGTATTCCCAGATCTGCTTCAATTGCCACGGACCAAAACTGGAAGGAGGTCAGGGGCCGTCCCTCATCGACACCTACTGGCAACACGGTTCCTCGCCGGAGGCGATTCTCAAGGTCATCGACAAGGGTGTTCCGGGATCCCCGATGATCGCCTACGAAAGCGTCCTCCCCGAGAGCGACCGGATCGCGCTGCGCGATTTCATTCTCTCCGGGCAGGAGGGATTGCGGGAAACGGTGCGGTCGATCTACCCGCGTGAGTATTTCAAAGGCAGGCAATTCACGCCCGAGCTGTTCGATTCGGTGGAATCGGAATCGCAGACCTCGCTGCCGGAGAACCACTATTACATGGAGCGAAATGCCGAAGGGGTGATGCGCGGGACCTCCAAACTCTACCTCAAGGAGGCGGGGAAATATCGCTTCTCGATTCGCCCGATCGGGCGGACCTCGATTTTTCTCGATGGGAAGGAAGTGCTCTACTCCGATCAGAAAACCGACAAGAAGACGCACGTCAATGAGGCCTTTGAACTGGAACCAGGCATCTACGGGTTGCAGATCTTTCACGAGGAGAAAAAAACGCACAGCTACCGCTTCCACTGCGTTCTTGAGAAGGAGGGAGGCAAACCGAGATTTCTCCTCAACGGTCGCAGCCTGCAGGGCAACATCCCGAAGATCATTAAGGCACGGCCGGGCGAGGCGCTCATCGTGCGCAAGTGGATCCAAGACCTGCCGCCGCGCGCACTGCTCTGCCTCCTCCCCAACCAGGTGATCGTTGCCTACAATCCTGGCGACGGCTCTGTGCTCGGCGCCTGGCATTCCGCCGAAATCAACCAGACGCCTTCTCTGCCGGATCGCAGCGCCAAGCCCTCTGAAATCAAGGGGACACCCATTTCCAATACGGGATCTGCCGCCGCCCTGACCGGAATCACTCGCTTCCTGCGCTACCAAATCCAGGGCGACACCGTTCACCTCGTCTCCCTCGTCGACGGAGAAGAAAAGACCGTCGCCATTTCACCCGAGGGAGCTCAGTCCTTCAATCTGACCGTTAAATAGCCACTTTACCCTTACTTTCATGAAATCATTCATTCTGCGGGCTCTCACGCGCCTCTTTTCATTCTGCCTTGTCAGCCAGGTCATCGCCCAAATTCCGGCAGGCTACAAAGTCGAAACCGTCGCCCTTCCCAAAGGTGCGGTCACCGTTCTCGGACTCTGCCACAAACCGGACGGCACCCTCGCAATCGTTTCCTGGGAAGGGGAAGTCTGGGAATACCAAGACAAGACCTGGACTCGCTTCGCGGAAAACCTGATGGAGCCCAACGGCATCTATTACGACAAAAAAGAGGAGGCTTATTACGTCGCGCAAAAGCCGGAGCTCACCCGTCTTGTCGACACCAACAAAGACGGTGTCTGCGATCGCTACGAGTGTGTCACCGATGCCTTCGGGGTCTCCGGCGAATACCATGAGTATCACTATGGGCCGGTCGTCGATTCCCTCGGTCGCAAGTATGCCTCGCTCAACCTGGGTGCGCGCGGGGACTTCACCGTGCCCGACGGAAAGCCCAAGGGCAATGGCGGCGGTAACATGTCTTATAATGCGCCGTGGCGGGGGTGGGTTTATCGTTCCGATCGACCGGGGCACTTCCAGCCTTTGGCGAATGGCTTCCGCTCCCCCTGCGGGATTGGCATGAGCCCGCAAGATGAGCTCTTTATCACCGACAACCAGGGCGACTGGGTCGCGGATTGTTGTCTCTATCATGTCCGCGAAGGCAACTTTTACGGACACCCCGCCTCCCTTCCGGCGCGGCCCGATTTTACGAAGGAGAAAGTCCTGAGCCTCACCGCCGAAGATTTCGACAAGCTCCGCACCCCTCCCGCGGTCTGGTTCCCTCGCGAGATCATTGCCAACACCCCGGGCAGCCCGGTTTGGGACACCACCGGCGGGAAATTTGGCCCCTTTCAGAACCAGATCTTCATCGGCGACCAGCGCCAGTCGAACTACTTCCGCTGCGGTGTCGAAAAGGTCAACGGCGACTACCAGGGGTGGTGCGTCGATTTCCTCCGCGGCCTCGAGTCGGGCCCTGTCAAAATGTCCTTCGATCCGCAGGGACGCCTCTGGTCCGCCCAGGTCGGGCGCGGCTGGTTTAGTGTCGGCGGCAAACGCACTGCCCTGCAATATGCGGAATGGGACGGCAAAACGGCCCCCTTCGCGATCCATTCGGCGACCCTCACCAAGACGGGGTTTGAAGTCACCTTCACCCAACCCCTCGGCCGGGAAGTCCTCCCAACGGTGAAGTCCTGGCACTATCACTACTACAGTACCTATGGCTCGCCGCCGGTGGATGAGACAACGCTGGCAGTCAGCAATCTCACCCTTTCCAAAGATCGCAAAACGGTGACCTTCGACGTCCCCCTGACCGAGGGGAAAGTCTATGCCCTGCAATTTCCCGGGCAGACAAATGCCAAGGCCGATCCGCTTGATTTTGACTCCATCTATTACACCGCCAACCAGCTGCGGCCCGCGAGGGAACCCAAACCCGGACGCAACGTCGGGTGGGACATCACCGGATCCGGCTGGATTCGCAATGACAAGGGCCGTCCCGCCCCGCCGGTCGTCACGCCTTTCCCCACGGGCGACTGTGACCTGCCCGTTCCCAAAGCCGCCACCGTTCTCGACGCCCGCCAGTGGAGCAATTCCGGTTGGCCCCTCGACGAGGAAGGGGTGATGACCCGCGGCAAAGGAAACAACGCCACCAGGGAAGCCTACGGAAACGCCCGCATTCACCTGGAATTCCGCCTAACGCCCTCCGACGATCCCGCGTGGACCGGCCAACTTTACGGGAACTCCGGGGTCTTCCTCATGTCAGGCTACGAACTTCAGATCGTCAACAGCTACGAGAACCCGACCTTCGCCGACGGCACCTGTGGATCCATCTACGGGCAGCACCCTCCGCGGGTGAACGCGAGCCGCCCGCCCGGGCAATGGCAATCCTATGACATTCTCATGAAGGCCCCCGAATTCGCGGACGACGGATCCGTCACCGAACCTCTGCGGGCGACGATCTTCCACAACGACGTTCTCATTCACGACGACATCTGGATCTACGGCGAGGTGGGGAAACCATACCGGCGCCACGGGAAACGCCCGCTCATGCTTCAGGATCACAAGGGCACCGAAGTTTCCTTCCGCAATCTCTGGATCGTTCCCGACATCGATTACGACAAATCCCTCGCCGCCTTCCGCCACAACTTCGGGAACTCGCCCAGTCACTTTGTTGAGACGATCCCCGAAGCGCCCCCCATCACGATTCTTAATCCGGGGATGGTCCGGGAGATGGACCAGGACGCCAATCGCACGATCACCAGGGATGAGTTCGTTGCCTACCGTGCCGCGCGGTTTGATCCGTCGGACAAGAATGAGAACGGGTTCCTCGAGGCCGCTGAATTTCCCCATCCTGTCGCTTTCAAAGGCGGCGACAAAAATCACGACGGCAAGCTCACCCGCGAAGAACATCTCAATATCTTCCGGGGACAGTTTCCGAATGTCGATGTGAACGGCGATGGCGTCATCACTGCCGCTGACAAAAAGAAGAATCGTAAAAAGCCCGCCAAGCCCCGCCCGGGAAAGATCCCAACACGGGAGTGAGAGAGGCCCTTCTTTATCACCCCCATCCGGAACCATGAAACGATTATTAACCGCCCTATCCATCGGCCTGACAATGGCCTCCCTGCCCGTTGCGGCGGAAGCCCGGGAAACCTTCACCCCTTATCGCGCCGACGAAGTTCCCCGAACGGCGACCGACCTCTGGAAGGACTACGACGCGCGAAAAGAACCGTTGAACATTCAGGTCGTCCGGGAATGGAAATCGGACGGAGTGGTCACGCGCTACCTCACTTTCACGGTCGGCACCTTCAAGGGGGCCGAGGCTCGGATCGCCGCTTACTATTCCTTCCCTGACAATGGCAAGAGGAACGCGGCTTTTGTCTGGAGCCACGGCGGCGGCCAGCGTGCCGAAAAAAATCGTGGCATCTATTTTGCCAGGCAGGGCTTCGCCACCATCGATATCAACTGGCTTGGCCGACCGTTGGAGGACGGCATCGCGGTGAACACCGATTGGGGAAAAGTCGATCCGACGCAGGGCCCGCGATTTTACGCCAAAGCATTGCGGAAAGGCTGGAAGCGGAATCTTCAACCCGATGAATACTCACTTGATCCTGTCGCCAGTCCGCGCAATGCCAACTGGTTTCTACTCACCGTTGCCGCGAGGCGGGCCCTGACCTTTCTCGAGCAACAGCCGGAGGTGGATCCCGACCGCCTCGGATTCTCAGGCTTCTCCATGGGAGGGATGATCACCTCGCTGACCGCAATCGATGCCCGGCTCAAGGCGGTCGTGCCCTTTGTTGGCGGCACCGGATTCAAGTCTGTTGATTTCCCGGGAGGCATCACCGGCAGCAGCATCCGGGCACATTTTCAGGACCTCGATCTCTATCAAAATACCATCGACTCCAGTGCTTACTGGCCGCTGGTGAAGTGCCCGGTCTTGTTTCTCAGCTCCAGCAATGACTTTCATTCGACCTTTGAGAGGATCTATCAGTCGATGGCCTTGCTGAAGCACCGGAATTGGCGGGTCAGCACCAATATTCATCAGAATCACGGTCCGGGGCCCGAGCAATGGGTCTTGCTGAACAAATGGTTTGAGCAACATCTCAAGGGAATCGAGCAGAATATCCCGGTGACCCCGCCTTCCACTTTCAAGGTCGAAGGCAGGATCGCTCGATTCATCGTCACCCCCGGGGACCAGGACCGCTTGATTGCGACGGAGATCTATTTCAGCTACGATCCCAATTCGAGAACCCGTTTCTGGAACCGCGCGGATGCGCTAAAATCGGGATCTTCATGGGAGGTGTCATTGCCTGTTCACGACAAGCTTCCGCTCTACGTCTACGCCGGTTGTCGCTACCAATTGCCGGCCAAGGTGGTCCTGGAAAGGGGAGAGGCTTCGAGCTTCATGCTGAATTCGCAGGAGCATTCGATCGTCCCGGAGAACATCGATCTCCGGCTCTTGAGCAAGGTGGAGAAAAGCCGCACGGTCTTTGAGGATTTCAAAAACGGAACCCGGGACTGGTCGTCGAGAGATGGGCGGACGATCAAAACCTACAAGTTTCAAAGTCCCGATCTGGATGTCTCGAACGACAAAAAACTTCGGCTGACAATTGATCCGAAAGGGAGGGCTCTCTCCTTGCGCTTGAATACGGAAAGCAAGTTCCTGAGCCGGGAAAATAACCAAGGGAGTTTCACTGTTGCGAGGAAAGTGGAGGGCGATGGCCTCCGGGAGATTTTGATCGGCAGGGAGGATTTTAAAGGGGCAAAGGGAAAAACGCTCGAGTGGTCAAAGATCGCAACCTTCGAGGTGACGCTCTTCGATGTGGTCACCAAATCCAAGCTGGTCCTCGTTTCAGGGGAGGGGGCCGGGATTTTGAAAGGCATCGAGTTGGTCAAGGCGCCATGAATTGCAAGATTCGATGGTCCCGCCGGGATGAAGATCTTTCGGCGGCTTGACGCACAGGCTCAATCGCTATCAAGTGGATGCCGTGAATCCCCACCGTGGCCCTCTCCGCTGTCTCGTCATCCTCGCCGCGGTTTGGCTTTGGGGTGCGATCAATCCTCTCTACCGGGACCTCTGGTTCTGCGAGAACTTGCTCGTCCTCGCGGTGTTGATCGCCATTTTGGCAACCTACAGGCGCTTCCGCTTCTCCACGCTTTCTTATGCCCTCATCACGGCGTTTCTCGTGTTGCACCTGATCGGCGCGCATTTCGGTTACAACGAGGTGCCGCCCTTTGATCGCTACGAACAGTGGGGTTGGACACGAAATCCCTACGACCGAATCGTGCATTTCTCATTCGGATTTCTGGTGGTGTGGCCTTTTCGGGAATCGCTCCTCCGGCTCGCCCGGACGGGACCACGATGGTCGAACGCCCTCTCCCTTGCCACCGTGATGGCGTGCAGTGCGCTCTATGAGTTGTTCGAATGGGGCTTCGTTGTCCTCATGTATCCGGGCATGGGGCCGATGTTTCTGGGCGCGCAAGGAGATCCCTGGGATGCTCACGCAGATATGGCGTTGGCGGCGCTCGGAGGCACCCTGGCTCTGATCGGAGCGAGCCGATTTGTCAGGTCCCAATGAGAATCACCAACTTGCCTTGCTCTCAGCGACGGCCCCTTTTCAGCGCGAAATTTCAGACGAGCAATCGCCGGGATGAAAAGGTCGGGCGGGAGGCCGGCTCATCTGTTTTTACGGAGCCGCGTCGGCGGGTGGGCTTTGCCACCGTTGTAGAGTTCCAGCGCATCCGCCGCGGAGAGGACGGTCTGCCAGATGGCAACTTCGTCGATCAGGCCGTCGAAATTTCGACCGGTGCCGGCGCGGTGTCCGCCGATGATCAGGCCTCCGAACTCGGCCGCCGGGCCGGGCGGGTTGAGTTTGTGGGAGCCTGCCGGTTTCCCGTTCAGAAAGAGCTGCAGCTGTTCGGAATCGAAAGTAACGGTCAAGTGTGACCATTGGTTCTCGAGTTGCGCACGCGGGTGGGCGGTCTGGAATGGGCCATGCACGGCGGGCGTCGGCGCGGCCTCGGGTTTGGACGCCGGTTTGAGGGTCTGCGAGTGCAGCCGGATGGCAACTTTCTGCGGATCATCCGCTTGGCTGAGTTCGAGCGAGAGGTGATAGGCCGCCTTGGCATCGGGCTTACCCTCGGCGGTGGATTCGAGGATGAAATGGCGTTCCTTGCTGCCATGGGCGGGCAGCGAACCCGGTTTGATCCAGCAGGAAATCGAATGACCGGCGGAGTTGTCGTCGAGGAAACTACGCGGGATGTTGACGAACTGTTGTTGCTCGCGATTCAGCTGCAAAGCCCCGCCGCGGATGCCACCATCGCGGGCGATGCCGGCGCCATTGTGTGCGCTCGCGTCGAGTCGTCCGCCGAGCGGGGAGGCGTTTGCGAAATCGCTGTCGAATGGCCAGTAGGCCCGCAGCAGGTCCGGTGTCGCAGGTGGAACCAGCTCGGAATGCCTGATCACGACGGTCTTGTTCACCTTGCCCCCCGGTTGACGAAAGCGGACGGTGAGGGTCGGATCCTCAAGCGTGGGGTCGACCTCGAGAGTGAGAAATTGTTGTCCCTCGACGAGCGACCACTCGAGAGAAGGGTGGTAGACGTTCAGCGACGGGATGATGCGCTTGTGTCCGGGCGACATGATGAAGTCGTGCAAGTCGTAGCCGACGCGCCCGGGGTGGAGCAGGTGGCGGGAGACGTGGATATCGCCGCCGTGCAGGATGACGCCCTCGATGCGCTCGCGCCGGATGAAATCGAGGAGCGCGTCGCGCTCGTACCAATAGGTGAACATGTCGTCGGTTTCGGAGTTCTTCTTGTCCTGCCAGATTGCGCCCATCGAGAGCACCTTGAACGGGGCCTTGGACTCCTTGAGCGATTTCAGAATCCACGCCCACTGGTCCTTGCCGAAGCACGAGGGCTCTCCTGGTGAAATGGGGGACGGTTCGGACTGTGAGAACCAGCGCGGGTCGAGGTGGAAGATCTCGATCGCGCCGTGATCCGTCTTGTGGTAGACGCCTTCGCGGCCGTTTCCGTAGCTCCGGTGGGAGCGGTATTCGACGAAGGCCTTGCGGGTCGCGGCCTTGCCATCCTGCAAGTTCCTGCCGTTGCCATTGTTGAGCCCGAAGTCGTGGTCGTCCCAGATTCCGACGACCGAGGTGCGGCGGGCCAAGCTGGCCAGCGGCGCTTCATTGAGGAGGGCGCGGTGTTTGCGGCGCACGTCCTCGAGCTTGGCCGTATCGATGTAGGGGGTGTCGCCGGAGAGGCAGAGCAGGTCGGGCGAGAGTCTGCCAATCTCCTCCCACACCGGCGCGGTATCATCCTTGCTCACGCAGGAGATCATGACCGCCGTCACCTTGCTCTTGCGCGAGGCATCGACCGTTGTGAATTTCAGATCATCTCCGGCGGCGATGAGTTTCGGCTCGCCCGACGGGGACCGTTCGGTGATTTGGTAGCGATAGCGGGTGCCACTCTCAAGTTGAGTGACATGGAATCTCGCCACGAAGTCATTGGCCGCGACACTCTTCGCGTCGACGCTTGTCACGATCTTTCCGGCTTCGGAGAGCACCGAGAGGCGCAGATCCAGCTCGGATTCACCGGGCCGGAAGAGGAAATAGGCATCGTTCGAACCAACGCTGCCAAGGCACGGGCCGACAGTTTCGGCCAGCCCAAGTGAGGTGCACCAGAGAGTCAGGCACAGGAGTAATGTCTTCATGGAATTGTTGTAATAGCAGTGATCGATCTGACCGCAGGCACCCGAAACCTTTCTTCAAGGAATTTTCGGAGAGTGCCGTTTCTGTCGACAACTCCAAACTTGGAGCGACCACCGAACCAAGTTAGAGAATGAAGGAAACCTTGGCTAGATGATTTGCCCCCTCTATCCGCGCCTGACAGGCCACGGAAGTGGGCCGGCGCGGAGCAGAGGCAGGTTTTGAGTGTGGTCATGCCCCGGTTTTTCCTAGCCCACCATCAGCTCTCCCAAAGGACCGCTGAGATCGAGATCCTTGAGGTTGGCATCCAGTTGTCCGAAGGTTTCCGGAGTCTCCATTCCCGCGGCCTGCATGAAGGACAGGTAGAGATTGGCAATGGTGCGGTGACCTTCCTCCTGATATTTGGGATACTCGAGGTAACGGCCCATTTTTAGTTGCTTGGCCATGCCGCCAACCAGCACAAACGGCCAATCGGCTTGCCCGCCATGGTGGTCGCCTCCGTTGCAGGACATGTAGACGATGAGGGTGTTGTCGAGCATCGTGCCGTTGCCTTCCGGGACACGATCGAGCTTGTCGGCCATGTCGGCAATGTGCTTCAGGTGCAGTTTTTCGATCTCCATCCGGCAACGCAATCCGTCCCATCCGTTTGAGGAGATCCCGGGGTCGTTGTGCCCAAGGGCGTGAACATGTTTTTGGATCCCAAGCTCCTTGTAAGTCACGCCCAAGGTGTCCATGCGCAAGGTGAGGACGTTGGTCATGCCGGCGATCAATGCCGCACTCCCGATTTCAAAGTGCGAGGCAATCCGGTCCGAAGGGGACCGGCTGTCGTAGCGGTCGGTCAACGGGGGCGCGAGCTTCCTGATTTTTCCAGCCAGCTTGGCTTTCTCCCGCTCGATCCTCTGCAAGGATTCGAAGGAGTCGGTGTAGACCGCGAAGCGATCCTTATCTTCGGAGGTCAGCTGTTTCTCGATTCTTCGGGCGTCGTCCTTCAGGAAGTCCATCATGCTGCCGTTGAGGGCCAGTTTTCGCGCGAGCTCTTCCGGCGTGTCCACGGCAGCACCAAATAACTCGAGGTAGGCCTTTCGGGGCGAGGCCTGATAGGCCACGGGCATGCCACCCTTGTAGGCCGAGAGGTTGGGGTAGCAATAGCTGTCGTCGGGTTTCCCGCCCGCTTCCAGCAGGCCACCCTTTAATGCCATGCCATACATCGGGTAGGGGCCGGCGGAGAGGTGTTGCCCGAGGAGACAATCGATCGAAGGGGCGATGGCAAACCGTTCGGAAAAATGGCAGGAGAGGGCCCCGAAGCCCGAAGTGTGATTGCCGCGAAAGGTGTCGCCCGACAAACTCTGAATGATCGTCATGCGATCCTTGAACCGTTCCAGGGCGGCCAGCTTTTCCGGGAGCTTGTGGTCTTTCAGGGAGACGTTGATGGCTTCGCCCGGTTTGCGACCTCTGTTCCCGAGTTTTTCTCCGTCGGCACCAAGGAAGTGGTTTTCGATTCCCCCGGGAACGAGGTTGAATTTCTCGACTCCTGATGATTTCACCACGAAAACGAATCGCTTTGGAAGCCCCTCTTCCTTTCCGGCAGCGTGCGCCTGGAGTGAGCGTAAAAAGGGAGCCATCGCCATCGAGGCCCCGCCCATGGAGAGGCTCTTAATTGCACGTCGTCTTGTTTGTGTCATTGGTCTGAATCCGGGTGGTCGTTAGCGGCGGTAAAGGAAGGAGTCCGAGCCCAACAATGAAACGACCAGCGCCTTGAAGCTTCCGCCGTTTTCAAGGTAAGCCTGTTCGGCCTCGATGAGGGTTTTTGAATCGCTGAGCATCTCGTTTCTTCCCATGAAGTATCGGAACAAATAGCGGATGAAGGATTGTCTGGCCCGCCCGGAGCGGCCCAGGCGATGCATCAGTTCGATGGCGTCCTGAACCTCACCATCGACCCGGGGATCTCCCGAGCCGGTGATGGCTCCGGAGGCATTGATCGGGCGGGCGGTGAGCGTGCCCTTTGCGAGCTTTCGATCGAAGGCGGCATCGCGGCGGGCCAGGAGTTTGTTCTCCTCATCGAAATAGACCTTGCTTCGATAGCGTCCCCAGTCGTCGAAGATTTCAAAAGCTTCTCCCAGCGGGTTGATCTTGCGATGGCAGGTCCAACACCGTTCTTCCCGGAGGATGTCGAGCCGTTCGCGCAAGGTTTTGTGGGGATCCGGCGGGATGTTGGCATCGACGTCCGGGGGGACGTCCTGGATCACTCCGGCGAGCAGCTTTTCGCGGATCCAAATTCCCCGGCGAATGGGATCGTTGCCATCGTTCAGCGAGTGGGTGGCGAGCCAGGCCGGATGGGTGAGGAGGCCGGCCCGCTGGCCCCCGGGCATTTCGAAGGGTTGTGCGATCGGCCACTGCCAGCGTTGCAGAGACGCCCCGCCACTGCTGGGGAGATTGTAAGGTTCGATGTAAATCAGGTCCGCGATGCCACGGGAGCGGTCCGAAAAGGGAAAGTTCGGGTGCGGGTTGAGGCCTTTTTTCAAGGCCGTCTTCACATGGGTGACTTTGAGCTCCGCCCGCTGACGGGCCTGATCGAGGCGTTTTTTGCGTTCCTCTGACGAGTGGTTCCTCTCTTCCTGCTGCCGGTCCAATTCCTCCTTTTTCTTCGCGACTTGAATGCTCACATACCCGGCGGCGGTGTATTCGGCGATCCTCTCATCATAGAATTCGCGCGCAAACCGGTTGTCACCGGGATGGGCCACGAAGTACTGATCGGTCGTCAAGAGCTCGGCGATGACGTTCTGATCACGCTTGAGGTGATACTCGATCAACATCCGGGCATCGTGAATCAACATGTCGGTATTCCATTGGGGAATCCCTTCGCTGCTTTTCCGTTCGTTGTCCTTGAACACGCTGCCAGCCCGGTCGAATCCAAAATATTCCTCGAAGAATCGCATGATGCGGGGGAGACGGCGGCGGGACCAGTGTCCCGTTGCGAGTTCCTGATCGAGCACTTCCCGGATGACCTTGGCGACCTCTTCTTTTTCCGCCAGCTTCCCTTCCGCCAAGGCCTTCTTGAGAGCCGGAGTGTGCTCGGGACCCCGATCGGTCAGGGCGTAGGAAAGGGTGTGGGCGATCTCCCGTGGCGACAGGTGACGTCGACCGTGTCGGTCCTTTTTTCCGAGGCCGAATTCCATCCGGTAGATCGCTTCGGGGCTCAGGAACATCGTCTTGATCGTCGTGATGAGGCCCTCCGTGTTTCCTCCGATCGCGATGTTTTTCTGAAGGAATCCGACATACTTGGATTGCTCCTGCAGGTTCGCTTCCCGTCCGATCACTCTGCGAAACTCGGCGCGCACGGTGTCGGTGAGGACCTGGTCCGGGGGGCTTGGTTGCCCGTCTGCAAAGCGTTTGAATTCACCTCTCCGCTGACGATCCTCGAGATATTGACCGACATTGATGAGGATCGTCTGGACGGTGCTTTGATCAACCGCTGACATCGCCGCGTAGTCGCGGATTCCCGTCTCGGGAGTGACATAGGTGAAGGGGCTTTGAGCGCGCCCAAATCCTTGCTGCTTGAAAATGGCAGGGCTCAATCGCCACAGCCGGGACGGCGAAAAAGGAGGCGTTTTGATTTCCCCTGAAAAGAGTTTTTCGTGGCTGACCCAATTTCCGTATTCGGGTGCCAGGAGTTTTTTGAGATAGGCGTCCGCCTTGCCGGCTTCGTGAAGTCTCTGTTTGATCCAGTCCACAATCCGGGCGGTGGCAAGCGGGTCCGGTTGTTTTTCCTCCTCGGGTGGCGGCATCTCCTCAAACGACAACATGTTCAAGACCTCGATCCAGCGCTCAACCCCGGCTTCGGTTTTGAATTGGTCGGTGATGGTGTGGAGGGTCAGCTTGCCCTTCTGTTTTTTTGAACCGTGGCAACGGGTGCAGTTGTCTTCGAGATAGGGCTTCACCAACTGCTCAAAATCGGAAGGCCCGCCCGCGTTTGCCGGTGCGCCCGGTAAGAGCGCGACCGCGAGGGTCAGAGCCCATCCGGTGATGATTCTTCGCTTGCTGGTCATGACGGTCGGTTTTCCTTGCAAGCGGGACGTGGGATTACGCCAGCGGGCTCCGGAATTCTGCCGGCAGGTCATGCCGCCTCGGGTCGAGCGGCCTTCCTTTCTTTCGGCCCGTGATTTAAGCATGTCATGAATGAACGAAAAGTTTTCATGATTTAAAAATCGTTTTCCGCACTCAATCACCCCCGCCGTTGGACGCGATCCCCGAAAATGACGACGAGGTCTCGCTGAGACAGAAAACAGGAGACGAAGAATGATAAATTGGTCAGAATGAACCATGCTTCATCGGAAAGTTCCCCTCCTCCCGGCCTGCCTGATCCTCCCGGCCTTGCTCGCCGGTTCGCAGCTGTGCGGTGTGGAAAAGGTCACGTTCGCCCCGCACACCTTTACGATCCCCGCGGGTTATGCCTTGAAACGTGTTGCGGCACCACCCCTGGTGGAGAGGCCGATTCACATGTGTTTCGATGACGAGGGTGCCCTCTACGTCACCGATAGCTCCGGGAACACCGACAAGGCCCCGGCCCAGCTTAAGGACCCGAAGCACCGTGTCCTGAGGCTGGTCGACCGGGATGGCGATGGCGTTTTTGATGATTCGACGGTGTTTGCCGAACACCTGCCATTTCCGGAAGGCATCCTCGTTCACGCCGGGGCCGTCTACGTCGGGGCCCCGCCGCACATCTGGAAGCTGCGCGATACCGATGGCGATCACGTGGCCGATGAGCGGACCGTCTGGTTCGACGGCGGCTCCATCGGAAGTTGCGGCAACGACATGCACGGGCCCTACCTCGGGCCGGACGGGTATTTCCATTGGTGCAAGGGAGCCTTCGAACCACAGAGCCACGTGCTCGGCAATGGCAGGACCTTCAAGTCGAGCGCCTCTCATATCTATCGCGCCCGACCCGACGGCAGCGATCTGGAGGTGGTGATCACCGGGGGGATGGACAATCCCGTCGGACTCGCTTTTAACGAAACCGGAGAGCGATTTCTGAGCGGAACCTTTTTTGACCTTTCCGGGCCGGGAAAACGTGACGGGATTCTCCATGCCGTCTACGGCGGGATGTATGGCAAAAAACACGAGCGCGTTCTCTCACCGCACCCGGCTTCCGGAGGCCTGCTGCCGATCCTGGCCCAGATGGGACCCGCCGCCCCGTCGGGAATCGTGATGCCCAAAAACGACGCGCTCGGCCTGCGGGGCGATTTGCTCTGCGCCAACTTCAACCTGCGGCGGATCTCGAGGCATCGCCTGACCCGGGACGGGTCGACTTACAGTGCGGACACCAGTTCCTTTCTCGAGAGCGATCAAAGCGATTTTCATCCGACCGATGTGATCGAAGATGCCGACGGCAGCCTGCTGGTGGCGGACACCGGCAGCTGGTACATGATCTGTTGTCCAACCTCAAAGGTGGCCAAGCCCCATGTTCTGGGCGCCCTCTACCGGCTTCAAAAAGAGGATCCGGTCGCTCCCAAAGACCCCCGCGGGCTCGAACTTGATTGGACCCAGCCATCGGTTGCCTGGCTGTCTGATGCCCGCCCCGAGGTGGTCAAGCGGGCCATCGGGGTGCTTGCGAACGAAGACAACATCGATGACCTGCGCTCCGCCAAGGCCCGCCTTCCCGCCCTGTGGACGCTCCATCGTATTCCGGGAGGGCCGGCCCGAAAAGCGGTCCGAACTTTTCTAAACGACGAACGTTCCGATGTTCGCGCGGCCGCCCTTCACAGCGTTGGGCTGTGGCGCGATCCCGCTGCGGTGGAAGTGTTGATCGGACTGCTCGCTGGCGGCGATGCGCCGCAAAGTCGCTTGGCCGCGATGGCGCTGGGGAGAATCGGGGACCGCAGGGCGGTGGCCGCTCTGTTGGAGGCCGGTTCGGGAGATCTGGATGCCTTTTTGCGGCATGCCGTCATCTATGCGCTTTATGAAATCGGTGATAGCGGGAACCTTCCCGCAGACAATCCGCTGGGGAAGCAGGTGCGGCTCATGCATGAGGTCGACCAGCGCAACGCGCCGCAGCCTGCCCTGCCAAAAATTGAACCGGCGGATGTCGTGGAACCTGATCAGGAACAATGGACTCTCCAAAAGACGCGGCTGGATCACCTTGCCGCCTTGCTACCGAAGGGCGATTCCGGGCGTGGCCGGAAGCTCTTCCACAATGCCGCCAAATCCCTGTGCCTCACCTGTCATGTCCTCGGTGATCAGGGCGTGAAATTTGGCCCGGATCTCACCGGCATCGGCTCCATCCGCAGTGAACGGGATCTCCTGGAGGCCATCGTCTATCCAAGTTCTTCCATCGCCCGCTCCTACGAACTGGTGACGGTGCGGACGCACAAAGGTGAAACCGGCGGCCTGATTCTCCGGGATACCGTCGATCAGGTGATTCTCGCGTCGGCCCCGGGAGCAGAGCAAGCGATCCCCATTCGGGAAATCAAATCGGCCAAGTATGCCAACGTCTCCCTGATGCCCCGGGTTTTCGATGGTCTTTTAACGCCAGAGGAAATCGCCGATCTGGTGGCCTACCTGAAACAGGAAAAGTTACCGGCCACTGCTCCCGCCAAGGAGTAGGGCATTCCCCGCACCGTCCGGTGGTGTCCCTTAAAGCCGCTTCGCTTCAGATTTTCCAACATCCGAAATCCTATTGCTGAAAAAGAGTGTCTTTGGTAAAGGCAGTTGATGAATTGCAACCGCCACCGTTTGGTGGATCTCCCAAGACGAATTGTTCAGGTGGGTGTTTCGCTCACGCTCATTGCCACGGCGCTTGCCCGCCCAATTCCACTGGCTGACGAATGGTCATTTTTCAATCCCGAAGGCATCTCGACCATCGCAGCTCAGTCGGCAGGGGGCTTTGAGCTGACCATCGCGGATATCCGCGGAACGATTGTCCCGGATCCCGCGAACGCCGGCGATTTCCTCGGAGGCAACGCCGTCCGGCCGCGTGTTTACCAGGTCTTTGAAGATCTGAAGATGACGGGTGTTGGCGATGCCGTGCAGATTAGTTTCGACCTCGAATTACTCACGCAGATCTCCGAGAGCAACCGCGGCGATCTCCACATTTCTCTCTTCGATACCAACACGAACTCCGAAATGTTTTCGCTCGTCCACATCGGCCCCAACCCCAATCGCGAGACCGTTGGCGACTTTATCAAATTCCGAATTGATCCGGTCGTCAGCCCCGGGGGCACCTTCGATGCAAACGACCTCGCCAGTCTGGCGGTAGGCGGCAATTCCCGTGCCGGACAGGCCCATCACCCGGGAGAACCACTGGCGGAAACCGGGATCGTCCACACCTTCACGATGCGGGTTGAGCGGATCTCCGACACCGGGCTTTCATACCGGTTCACCTGGGAAAACGAGGGGAATTCCTCAACCCACAGCTTCGAGGTCTACAACGAGACGACCGGGGTCATCGACGGTGAATCCAACCCGGGTGCCAGTGACGTCTGGGCCAACGGCAAAGTGGAAAGTTTGAACGGCTTCGGTGTGATGCTTCACGACGACGACCCTTTCGATCAAGACGATAACGATGCCACCTTCGACGAAGGCACGATCCGCTTTTCCAATCTCGTCGTCGACTACTCCAGCAATGAGCACCCGCCATTCAGCATTACCGAAGTCATCAAAGGGGAAGATGGCAATCTCGTTCGCTGGGAGGCAGTGAGCGGAGCGACTTACTCCCTCTGGACTTCGCTCGATCTCATCAATTGGATCGAGGTGAAGACCTCGATCCTCGCGACCAGTGAGGTTGCCGGGTTCAATGACACCTTATCCGCCACTGCCGGGACCCGCTACTATCAAGTGCGCACGGGTCCAAAAAACCAGTGATGCTATCGGGACCTTCACCACAACAAGTCCGCTTCATCGGGACTGCCCCGACTGCCCCGACGAGAATACCCGGAGGGGGAGGTCCCGCGGTAACCCCCGGCGCTATTCGCCCAGCAATTCCTTGATCTTCGGCTCCATGGCCTCGGCCCAGGCGGCGTAGCCTTTTGCGTTCGGATGGGTTCCGTCGGGAATGAGGTCGTGCTTGAGTCGCCGCCCGTTGAGGAAGGCCTCGTTGATGTTCAGAAAGTGGATCATGTCGCCATCGCCAAGGTCGGCGATGAGCTCGTTGACCTTCATGTTCTTTTGCCGTGCGCCGTCGTCATCACCACCGCCCCGCGGGAAGATGGCAAGCAAAAGCACCTTTGTCTGCGGGAGCTTATTCCGGATTTTAGCGACGATCAGGCCGATGTCGTGAGCGGTGACTTCGGGCGGGCTGCTCATGTGGTTGTTGGTCCCGATCATGAGGACGGCGAGCTTGGGCGAGATGTTTTCGAGATTGCCATTTTCCAGGCGCCACAACACGTGTTCGGTGCGGTCACCGCTGATGGCGAGATTCACGGCATTGCGCTTTCGATAAGAGTCATCCCAGGTTTTTTTGCCGCCTTTTTCGCCCTCCTTCTCCCACCAATGGGTGATGGAATCACCGATCATGAGGAGGTCAACCTTCCCTTTTTTTACCCGCGCATTGAATCCCTCATGTCTCTCGAGCCAGGCGTGTTTGTGCCATCGCGGCTCGGGGCGTGCCGCGATGAGCCTGTCGCTCTCTGGCACAGGAGCGCGCCACGTCGGGATGCTCACGCTGTCGTAGGTGACCGTGGTCGTGACATTCTCGAGCTGCGAGCAGGCCGGGAGGCCGATGTAGAAGGTCGATCCCATCTCGATCTCTTGCGAGCCGAGTTCCTGCCAATGAAAGCCATCGGCGGACATGTATCCGGTGAAGCGATTGCGGAATCGGATCAATCTGACCCAGTAGGGCGTGCTGAGGCGGTTCTTCTTGATGACATGTGCTTCACCGAGGTGTCGTGCCCCGGTCGTGCTTGTCTCGCCGCCCTTCTCCATTCGAGAGACGAGCGCACCACTCCAGTGAGGAAGGAGCAAGACCGAGGCATGGCGGGAATCGGCGTCGAGGGTCTCTCGCATCATCACCCCCGGTTTCGTCCACTGCGAACTCATCGGGCGGACGATGCGCGCGGTGATCGTGCCCTCGCCGGTGAACGGCACGTAGGCGAAGTGGAATCCGTCGCTGGTCCCGCCGATGTCGTGTCCTTCGCCTTCGAGGGTGAAAGTGGTTCCGTTGAACCCGGTGTCACCCGGCGTACCAACCTTTCCGATATCGGCAGACGTCCAGGGTTTCGGCAGTCCGGCGTTTGCGGCGAGGACTGCCGAGCGTGGGCTGCTCCCTGCCTCGTTGGTCGCAGTCAGGAGATGAACAATCATGTGCGGGATACTGCCGTTGCCCGCTCCGTTTACCGCGTAGCGAACCGTTTCCTCGAATAATTGGCGGTCGTTGCAGAAAACAGCGATTGCCATCTTCGTCTGAAGAGCGGCGGTCTCCCGGTTCCCATTTGCGAAATATGCGTAGTGTTCGATCGTCGGGTGCCATGCTTCCATGAACCATTTCTCGCCGCGTTTCGCCTCCGTCTCGCTATGGAGCAGGCCGGGGTGAACGAATCCTTCCTGTGCAGCGCAAATCGCCAGGATGGAAAATGCCATCGCCAGGTGTCTGAGGAGAAATCGGCTCATTGGTTTGACCGTCTTTTTCCGACCTTGTTGCTACTCTGGCGTTTTCCCGTAATTCGGGTTCGGTTCAAACGAGCAAGCCGTTCAAGGGGCCGGTGCTATCGGCAAACTGCTTCATGCCCGTCCCCATCAATTGGGCTTGTGACAACCAGAGATTTGCCAGAGGGGTATTTTCAGGGCAATTGAGGATGCCGCCTGTCTTGAGTTTCCCGTTGGCAGAACCGGCCACGATGATGGGGAGTTCATTCATGGTGTGATCCCGACCATCACCCAATCCCGAACCCAGGGTGACCATGGAATGATCCAGGAGCGTCCCTTCCCCCTCCGTGATGGCATCCATCTGCTCCAGAACTTCCGCAAACAACTCCACGTAAAAACGGTCCACTTGCACCAGGAATTTTTTGACACTTTGGTCGTTCTGGCCGTGCGTGAGGCCATGATGTGATTTGGCAAAGTTCAATTCATGGAAGAGTTGCGGCGAACCCCACCTCTCGGGCGCAAGCATGAAGGTGGCGACATGAGTCAGGTCGCCTTGAAATGCCACCACCAGAAGTTTGCCCATCAGTCTGATGTATTCCCCGCGGGTCATGGGCTCCTCATCGGGTTCCGTTACGTCCGCTCTCTTGTGGACCCGGTAGTATTTGTTCAACTTCTCAATCTGCTTTTCGATTTCTCTCACGGAATCGAAGTATTCATCCAACTTGTCCTTGTCTTGATGGGTGAGATTCTTCTTGAAGTTGGCGGCATCTGCCAAAATCAAATCGGTGATGTCTTTGTCCGAGTTGCTCGTCTTGAAAAGACGTTGATAGACCTGAAGCGGATCCTTCATCGCGGTTGCGACATGCTCCGGGCCATACCAGGAGATGTTGTCCAAATAGATCGATTCCTTGAGGTCTTTGAAACTATTGCAGTTCAACTCCAGGGATCGAATCGGCGTCCGATGGCTCACCTGGTCTGCGATGAGATGGTCCAGCGTTCGGTCCATCGGGTAGGGCGACTTGAGCTTGCCATGAGGATCGGCCGAAGAGAGGAAGCAGGAGCTACATTGATTGTGAACATCGACCCCTCTCACATTGACCCTCGACAACCCGGTGATGAGGGTGACTTTACTGCCCACTTTTTTGAGGGGGCTCAGGGTGGGCATCGAGAGAAAGTCAGGGTTGTCCTTTTCCGGAAAAAAGTGATCCCTCACAAAGCCCATCGGCGAATAGAATGAGGCGAAACGCAAGGGCGGCTCTTTCTCTTTCTTTGTTTTCGGTTCCGCGGCATTCAGCTCCAGCCAAGGAAGAGCCATCACGCTGCCGCCGGCCCCAAGGAGGAATTTGCGTCGGTCGAGGGATTTCATTGCTTGGTAATTTGGGTGAATATGGGGTGCACCGCAATGTTTTTGATGACGGCTCTCATTCGGTAGTGATCTTTTTTGCTGGCCTCTGCGATTTCACCGATCGCAATCCGATCGGCAAAATCCAGTTCCCGCCCCAGGGCATACGATAAAAGGTGACCCACGAAGGCCTTCGCAAATACCTCTTCCTCGGCGAGGACCGCGTCCTTGAATCCAACGACATCCTTGAACTCATGCTTGCCAAATAATTTTCCGCTCGCATCCACCTTCAAGCCGGTTCGGTAATCGTCCCTCCACCGACCCAGCAAATCGTAATTTTCCAGGACAAACCCAAGGGGATCGATTTTTTGATGACAGCCCGCACATTGCGTGTCACTGCTGTGCTGTTTCAGTTTTTGACGGACCGTCAAACCTTCCTTTTTGAGCGTGATGTCATCCGCCTGCAAGTCAGGAATATCGTCTGGCGGAGGTTGGGGTGGATCGTTAAAAATGACCGAAGAGACCCAGGAACCCCGCGTGATTGGCAGTGAGCGAAACGGACTTGAGGTCATCACCATCACCGCTCCGGTCGTGATCACGCCGCCGTATCTTCGGTCGGTGAGCGGCGTCCGGGTGTATTCAATGTCGCGCAGGTTCACATTGATGCCATAGGTCGCCGCCCTGCCTTGATACCATTCGCCCAGCAAGTGACTGCGGTAGGTGAAGTCGGAATCCACCAGTTCCGTAATTGGCCGGTTTTCAATGAAGACGGTCTCAAAATTCAAGAGCGGCTCCAGCATCAGATGCATCCCTCTCTTGTAGGAGATTTTGTCGTCGCCACCAAAGTAATATTCCCGGTGCGTTTTGAAATCAGGGGAGGCCGATACCACATTGTTTAACTTTAACCACTGGGGCGCAAAGCTGTCGCAGAAGTTTTTCACACGACGATGATTGAGCATGCGATCCACTTGCCCGTTCAACTCCTCGAGGTCGGAAAGACTCCCTTTTCCGGCTAGTTCCAGAAGTTCCTCGTCGGGAATAGAGCTCCATAGAAAGAGCGAAAGACGCGTGGCCAGATTGAAGGAGGCCTGATGGGGGGACGCCTCATCTCTTTCGTTGTGAACGAAAATAAACCTCGGAGAAGCCATCGCCGCCGAGACCACACCCTTCATGCTCCGGGTGAAATCACCGCTCTCCTTGAACTGTTTGTCAAAATACCCGGTGTAGAGCTTCAGCGTTTTTTCATCGGCGGGAGATTTGAAGGCTTTTAAAAGAAATTTCTCGATTCGCTGATGCGCAATTTTTTCAACCGGCTCCTTGAGTTTTGGACGATCCTCCCCGGGCAATTTCCAACTGCCCATCATTTCTTCTTTGGCGACGCCCTCATTCCCGGACGCGATGTTTTGAATCTGATCTTTGCTCAATCCGGATCGGTAGAGACGAATGTCGTTCAGAGCTCCATGAAAAGGTTCGTTGCCATGCGAACCGACCGCCATCGGCTGTGTGCTTTGCGTATGGAGCTTGCCGGCAATCGCCTTGCTGCCGATCTGCTTTCCGTCCAGGTATAAATTAATCTCTTTCCCGTCGAATGTCCCGGCAACGTGATGCCATTTCCCGTCGCCGAGAATTTTCCGATCCACCGGGGCACCGAATTCCTCGTATTGCCCTGCGATGCCGAGCCCCATCCAGAGCCCCCAGGTATCACCCGTCCTCCCGATGCTCAACAATTGGCGTCGCCACGAATCCTCCCGGCGGACGATGGTCTGCCATTGGTCGCTCGTTTTGGATGGGCGGATCCAGGCACTGATCGTCAGTCCGGTGCTGCGCGCCGCGACGGATTTGTCGACGGCAATGGAGGCATTCCGGGTCTTCCGTTTTGTGCTCGAGGGATCTGCAAACAACTCATCCCAAACCCGGCAGTTCTTTTCGAAATTTTCCGCGTTCACGATGGACCGACTCAGTTCCAGAAAAGACTCCATGAGGACTGGCGTCAGACTCAGATGATCGCCACGATTATTAAAACCATTTTCTGCCGGAGGATCCTTGGGGAAGGCCACCACCCCCAGCAAGCGATTCTCCAGCAATTGCTGCAGCCCCATGATTCGATTGCCGACTCTGACGACCTCGGGCATCCGGCCTGATTCCGGCCTGAAGTAATCGTTATGATTCCTGATGATGCGATCGTTGATGGCATAGACCCAGGAATCGAGCTCAAAGAGATCCCTGACCGCGTTGCCATATTCAAAGCGATTCATGCGTCGCAGTCTCAAAGGGATCACCGGCTGGTCGGGCGACACGGCATTTTTGAAGGCCTTCTCCAGCTCCAACACCATGAACTTTCGTTGCTTGTCATCGGGCTGCTTTTTCTCCTCGGGAGGCATTTCGTTTTTGTCCAATGCCTCGATGAGTTTTTCGATCAATTGCGGGTTCTCCTCGAGATCCGCCCATGATTCGTACCCGGTGAGATCGACCTTACCCTTGGTCTTTTTACCACCATGACAGTCGTAGCAATATTGTTCAAAAATGGGTTGAATCCCTTTCTCGAAATCGACCACACTTGCAGAAAGCTCTTCCGCCTGTGCTGTCGCCGGGAAGATCAGCGCGATAGCGAAAGCAAGCTTCGTAACACCTCCTTGAATCTTCATCGGTATCGCCACGCTCAAGGCAAAGGCCCCTTGCCAGAATTCATTCGATGAAGTGATGATGCGGTCTTTCATTATCTCCTGTGTCACATTTTCCCGCATTTGCAGGGTCGAGCCTATCCCTGGAAGCTTACAATGCCAGAGAATTGCTTCCCCGATCTAATTCTCTTCAGCAGCCTTTTTTTTCATCTCTGCGACACGGGTGCGAATCGGTTGGTAGGGATCCTCTTTGTGGGGGCGGTGAGTGGGGTCGACATATTTGGCGAGATCACGCATCGCAATCACGGTGCAGCCTTCCTCCTTGAGATACTGCATGAACTTTTCGAAATCTCTGAGGTCTGTGTTGACCCAGGGATGTTCGATGGCGGGGATGCCGTGAAAACAGAGCACGGAGATTTTTCCGTTCCGGGCCTGATCGACCGCCCATTTGAGGTCTTCCATTTTCCAATCGGGTCCGGCGTATCCGGTGGTGGGAACAAGGAGGGGATCGTCGACTTTGGGATCATAGGCCGGACCTCTTGCTCCTTTGCCGGGGTCCTGGTATTCGGGCCCCACGCCGCGCCGGGCAAAAAGAAAGCCGTGCTTCTCCAACACTTTCACCGAGGCATGATTGTCCTGAAATCCCGGGTAGCAGAAAGTCACCGGTTTGGGGATCTTGTTTTCGGCACAACGCTTGTCGATGTGTGCGAGCGATGCCGAAAACTCCTCCGCTTTCAAACGAGTGACGTTGCGGTGATGTTGGGTGTGGTTTCCAATCTCGTAGCCCATCTCGTGGAGTTGGCGAATCTGCTCCCAGGAGAGGTAGTTTTGCGGGTTCTTGAGAAAGCCCAATCCCTCGGTGACATAGAAGGTGGCCCCAAACCCGTGCTTCTTCAGCACCTTGGGGACGTTGGTGAAGTCGGACCTGTTGCCGTCGTCGAAGGTCAGGACCACGAGCTTGTCCGGGATGGGGAGTAATTTGTGGGTCGGCTTTGACTTTCCTTTGTCACCGGAAAGAACGAGGGCCAATCCGAAAAGGAGAATGAGGGGAGGGATGATCAGGTTTTTCATGGAATGGGTTGAATGGGTTTGGATGGAGATTCGATGTTCAAAGACGGCTTTCAGGTTTTTTCACGGGAACAAAAGGCAGCGCGGTTATCCCCCATTGAGCCCGAACAGGTAAGCCAATAAATCAGCCACTTCCTCCGGCGTGAGCCCCTGCGCAGTCGGCGGCATGAGACTTCCGATGCTCTCGCGCTTTACGATGGCATCGGCGCGGACTTCCATCATGTCACCCGTTGCAAAATCGCGTATTAGCACCACGCCTTCGTCACGGCTCTTCTGCTCGTAGCCCTGCAAGACCGTGCCGTCCTTTCTGGTAAAACGCCGCAGGGCGAATCCCTCCTTCACCTGCTTGGATGGCCACAGCACTTCGGTCACGATGCGCTCCTGCGGAACGCCGCTGCCGACCGCCGATAAATCGGGACCAATCATGCCGCCGACATCACCGACTTTGTGGCACGAGGCACAGGCCATCTCCGCTGCGTTGAAATGTTTTTCGCCCTTCGCGGCATCGCCCACGCGCGCGGCGGCGACGAGTTCGTTGATCAACTCGTCGCTATCTTCGTAAGCACCGGCTCCCACCCCAGCGAGCCGGTCGAGCGCCGCGCCGAGGTCTTTCTCGACGAACCCGGTGGCGAGCCATTGGGTGCGCAGGATTGCCCCTTGCCGTTTATCGATCGCCCTCTCCTCCAGCTGGTCCGCCAACTTCCCGGCTGCGCCATCCCTGGCCACAAACGCGGCAAAGATCCCGCCGACAGCTCCGGTGTCTCGAATGCGCTCCAGCACTTCCGCCGCGCGAACAACCGCGGTGTCGGGATCGATGTCGAGCATCGCCGCGAAGGCCGCTGGCTCGTGGGCTTGCGCATACTGATTGAGTTGCTCCATCGCCTCCTCGCCCCATAGCGCCCCATAAGCGCGGATCGCGGCCGCGCGCAGTGCACTGCCGGGCTTTCCGGTCGAGGCCGCTGTCCGCGCGGCCCCGCGTAGCTCCTCCTCCTTCCAGGCGCGTGCCAGATCCCAAACCGCAGCCTTCGCGGCATCATCGCCGGCGGCGAGGGCCTTCTCAAGCATGTCAAGATGCGCGAATCCGGGCCGGGCGAGCTTGGCGAGTTCGCTCAGCAATCCGGCATCCGGCGGATCCAGCGCCAGCGCGAAGCGGGCGTCCTTCGGCTCGCCAACGGCCAGCAAGACGCGCGCAAGAGCCACTTTCGCCCCGCGCTCGATCCCCCCGTCCTCGAGCACCCGGCGGATCCCGCCCAACAACTCCTTGGAATCAGCCTCGCCGAGAACCCGCGCCAGGCCTTGGCCGCGATCTCCGAAATCGAGCTCGCCCCGCTTGACGGCCGGGACCCAATGCCGCTTCAGGTGGTGCACGGCCTGCTTGAAGCCGTACTCGATCCAGCGGTCCATCGGCCGCCCGGCAACCGAGGCCGCCACCAGCACCGATTTGGCCTCGGGGATCTGCCCGGCGGCGAGCACCGCCTCCATGCGCACGCGCGGGTGGTCGTCGATGGCCGCGATTTCGAGAAGATCGTGATGCCCCCAGCGGCCGGCAATGCGTGCCGCATAGGCACGGCAGCGATGATCGTCGGACGCGAGGAGACGCTCCAGCAGCGGGCGATCTTCAATACCACACCACAAGGCAAGCCCGACCGCTTCGAGGAGGTCACGCCCCTCCCACTCCCGCACCGTATCGGGCAGTTTTTTAAGATTGCGCGTGGCGAGCACCTGCTTGGCTTTCTCGCGCCGCCACTGGTTGTCGGACTTGAGCCCGGCGATCAGGTCAACTTCCGATGCCTTGGTGAGCTGCGGCGTCTTTGCCGAACTGCCCTTCTTCGCGACCCGCCAGATTCGCCCGTGGGTTTTGTCGCGTTCCGGGTGACGATAGAAGTCGTCCTGGTGGCAGGTGATCGGGTTATACCAATCGACGACGTAGATCGCGCCGTCGGGGCCAAGTTTGACGTCGATGGGACGGAAGTTGCGGTGCTTTGAACGCAGCAGCGGTTCGACAAATTCCACTTTGAAACCAGCGCCGTCCTCCGGTGTTCGAAAGCGCGTGACCTGGTTCTTTTTGTAGTCGCCCACCCCAAAGGTGCCGTCGCCAAGTTCGTCGATGCCCGCGTAGCCGCCCGGGTCGCCAATCCGCGGCAGGCGCAGACGACGGTGAACCGGCACCGAGGCCGGTGTCAGATAGGAAATACCGCCGGCGCCATCGATCACGAAGCTCTGCCCGTAGTCGTCAAAGCCGATGCCCCACGGGTTGCCCGGCCCCATGAAGTCGTCGAGCAGCGGGTCGAGTTGCAGTTCGCGCGGGCGTAGGCGGAAGACGCCGGCCTGGAACAACGACGACACGCCGAAGGGCGTCTCGACGCGCGATTCGATGCCGTCGCCTTGACTGAACCACAGTTCGCCGCCGGGGCTCCACGCGAAACCATTGCTCGTCTGGTGTGAGTCACCGTTTCCAAAGCCGCTCAGCAAGAGCGTGCGCCTGCCCTCCCAGTCGAAGTGCACCAACTCGGTGTTGTGGCCGATGTAGACCCCGTCGCCGCCGACCTCCATCCCGGTCGGAACGCTCAAGCCCTCCGCAAAAACCCTCGATTCGTCGGCCACCCCGTCGTTGTCGAGGTCGCGCAGGACGATGACTTTGTCGTTCGGCATCACTCCAGGCTCGATCTGCGGGTAGACCTCGGAGCAGGCCACAAACATGCGCCCGTCCGCGTCCCAGCGAACTGCCAGCGGGTTGGCGACGCCGTGTCGTTCGTCGGCGAACAAGTTCACCTCATACCCGTCGAGGACCTCGAATTGGGCCATCTCCTTGCCGATGTCCGCTTCGTCCGACCCCGTGAGTTTTGGTGCCGGCTTCGGCTGGGGCACCTCGCCCTTGAAAATCATCTCCTCGGCGGCCGCGATCAGCGCCGGGAAGGTCTCCCACTCCTCTTTGAACGACGGCAGGCCCCCGGCGGCATTGGAGAAGATCCGTTTTGAATCGTCGCCGAAGAGGCACTTCCAGTTTGCCGGCCGCCAGTAGTCATACCAGAGGCGGTGCTTCTCTTTGACCGCTGCAGTGAGATTCGGTGGCGCCTCCTTCTGCATCGCCTTGATTTCGTCCCGGGACACGAAGGGAATCGCGCGTTCTTCAGCCAAAGCACGAACCGCGGCACGGTAGTCCCCGAGTGCCGCATCATCGGCATGGGCCCATTCAAAATCGAATGGCTCGAGCAGGACCAGCCGCCGGCCGTTGGCACCGAGTTGATCGAGAAGCTTTCGGTAATTCGCGATGAACCCGTCGAGGCTCTCCCTGCCGGCGAGCGATTCGATCTTACCGAACTGGGCGATCACCATGGTGACGCCGAATCGCTTCATCTGATCATCCCAGCCCCCGAACGCGTCCGGACGCCAGCGTTCGCGCACCGTGGTTTGAAAACTCACGGTGTCGCCGTCCCATGCGAAATCGCGAAACTTCGGCCTCGCCGCTTTGAATTTCCCGGTGAGGGCCGCTTCAAAGCGACCGTCTTTTTGCAGACGGACCAGATCCGTGCCACCCGCGAAGGCAACGACGTCGCCCTCCTTGAGTTCGATGGGGGACGCAAGAGCCGCGCAAGAAATTGCAAGAGAGACGAAGGCCATCCTGAACACAGACATGCCGGGAAACTAACAAAGTGGTGCGCGCGTGAAACCTAAATCTGGCTCCACGATTCCTCTCACTTGAGTTTCAGGTCGGGAATTTCGCCATCCCCGGTTGCCTTGCCGCCGAGGATCCAGGCGAGGTTAAAGCGGGCCAAGTGGGAGCCTTTGAAGGGATCGTGCTCGTAGTGCAAGTAGATCCATCCTGCCGTCAAGGTGCCGGGTCGACCGACCGCGAGTGACGAATAGCCGCTCCGACCCTCGTCGACGAGTCGCTTGACGGGCCAGGTTTTTCCGCCGTCGAAACTGGCCCACACCGTCACGCGTTCACGGTGCGAGGCCTCTGTATCGAGGTTGCTAAAGATCAAGACGTCGCGGTCATCGAGTGGCAACCTGGCCAAACCTCCCATGCAGCCGTATGAGCGTCCTTGATCGCCATCAGGGAGCGCTTCGACAATTTTCCAGTTCTGCCAGGAGACACCGCCATCAACACTCCACGCCTCGCGGCGACGACCGCTTCGCGGCCGTTTGGGCCAGTGAACGCGCGAGTTGTAATAGACCCGTCCGTCGGCAAGTTCGACCAGCGCGGCTTCACCCGTTCCCTTCTCGGGGAAGGGCCCACTGGTCTTCCAGTTCTGACCACCGTCGTCGCTGTAGATGGCGTTGGTATACTGCCGGGGCCAGTTCTCTTCGCCATCTTTCGGTCCGTAGTATCGCGTGGGACGTAACAAACGCCCCTTGTTGGGACCACGCATTAAGGTGATGCCATGCTCGTTCATGTGCATCGAAGGCTGGTTTCCGTTCACGTCCTTTGCGATCACCGTGGCTTCCGCCTGCCACGAACGGCCATCGTCCCGGCTACGGTAGAGAGTGAGTGGCGCGGGTGGTTGCCGTTCTTCGACGAAGACCAGGATGTCTCCCGAGTTCGCATCGACAATCGTGCCTCCCCCGTGGTAACCGGCACGGGCCACCGGGATGGGGCGGCCCCACGACTTTCCTCCATCTTCACTCCGACGCACCGCAACGCCGGCATTTCCCCAGACCGCCAGGACCGTTCCTTTCACCGTGACGACCACGTTCGGGTAGCGCTGATCGTCGAACAGGCGTTGCTTGCCGAAGACGGGAGCTCCGATGAACGGGGACAGTTTATCGTCGGCAACCGAGACCGCCGACAAGGCGGAAAAGAATAGAGTAAAGCAAGCTACCGTTGCGTGAAAATGGCGTGTTTTTTCCATGCTTCGAGAAGATAGAAGTGTCCACTATTACTGTCAATGTCAGCACGGGAGTTCCGTTCCTGGTTGATCCTGTTGAGGTCCGGGTTGTCGTAGGGGATCCATTCCTTGATGGCCTGCCACACCGTGAAATCGGGGTTTCCGGACTCACTTTTCCACACTGATCTTCACGTGGAAGACCTTGTTGCGCTGTTCCTTGCGCTTGCCGAGGCGCATCAGGCCTTCGCCACAGGTGACCCAGCTCTCGTGATCGCCGATGCGGCAGACGCCGGAGTTTCCGAGGGTAGCGTGGTTCTCCGCGATAAGGACGCGCTCCGTGGCCCGCATCACCTGCAAGGTGTCCGGATTGACCTGCGCAATGAAGAGAGGGGCACGATGCCGGAACAGGTGGTCGTTATCCGCGCCCTTGCGGGTGTAGACGAGGAAGAGCCCTCCGGCGCAGGTCACCCAATGCTGTTGCGTATTGTAGCTGCCGAGCGGCTTCCCGTCGTCGAAGGTCCACTCGCGGACCGGGTCGAACTTCAACCCGTCTTTTGAACTGGTGACATAAGCGGAGTGGTCGGCCCGCAGGGTGAGGAAGTAGCGTCCTTTAAATTCCGTCAACGATGGTTCGTAGAGGCCGCGGTCTTGAGGGATGTTCAACTCCGTTCCGTGCTCGAGGTAGGTGAGCGTCTCGCCGTCGAAGCGGCAGCGCGCCACCGTGCTGGTGTAGTTGTGCTTCTTGACGTCCGCCACGTAGCGCACCGGCAAGAGGATCTCCCCGTTCGGCAAATCGACCCGTTGGTTGTTTCCCGCGTTGCAGGCCGTGATGGGCCGGCCGGCGTGATCTTTCCCGGGCATAGCGAGGAACTTCATTGGCCCCCAGGCACCGGTCACGGGATCCATCACGGCGTAGGACACCTTCTCCCGAAGGCGCTTCTCATGCTTGCCCTCCGCAAAGTTGAAGGTCTTCCCGGTGGTGAGGACTTTGCCCGACTTCGCATGCCAGGTCGGCCAAAGGTCACCTGGCGACACCTCGAAGCCATCGGGCTGCTTCATGCGACTGAGCGACCTGATCAGCTCCGGCTTGCTCCAGGTCATTCCGCCATCGCGGCTGAGGGACTGGTAGACGTCGTGAAAGTCGTGCGAAACACGCTTGCCGGTCTCCGACATGGTCGTGATCCAGAACGGGGCCTCCCCCGGGACGAAGGCAGTGCGTGCCTGCCACCAGTCCCACTTGTCGGTTCCTTCGATGGAGCCGAGGGACTCGATTTTAAGCGTTACCGGTTCGGGAGACCCGGCCTCCGCCCAAAGCGTGACAGCGCCCAACAAAGTGCAGGCAGTGGTAAGAAATTGTTTCAAGGTTTTAGGTTCTGGAAAGGAGTCACGATAGTCGGCTTGACGGGCTTTGAAAAGGCCCCAAGCCACTGCTGGCAAATTTCTTTTTGGGGTTGAGCGCGTCATTGAAAGGATCGGAGAGGGGAGAAAAGCGAACAAAGAAACGAACTGCATCTGCAGGGCGTTTTCCCATTTCCGCCAAACAGGCACTTTAAAATTGTCAGGGTGGGCGGGCTCGAGATGAGGAATCGTTTCTAAAGGACGTGCCTGTTGCCGATTTGTGACTTCCTCCGCAATCATTTCTGGCTAAATATTCAGGCCCTGAAAGTTTTGCCCCGACTCTTGAACATTCAATTTCCAACCCCCTTTCTGGTCGCGTTGCTGGCCCAGGCGAGCCTGCTTGTCGCTGACGAGGGCATTTTCAAGCAACGCATCGCCCCGTTCCTGGAGACGAACTGCACCGACTGCCACGACGAGGACACCCAAAAGGGGAAGGTCGACCTGCACGCCCTCGCTGGCGATTTCTCCAAGGGCGATTCTGTCGACTTGTGGGAGCGCGTCCTCGAGCAATTGGAGATCGGCACGATGCCGCCCGAAAAAAAGCCCCAACCGACTGCCGCCGGGCGCCAGGAGATCGTTACCTGGATCAAAGACGGACTGAAGGCCGCCGGCAAAGGGTTCGAAATCGAATCGCGCATGCTGCTGCCTGAGTTCGGCAACCGGGTGAGCCACGAACTCCTTTTCGACGGCTCGATCACCACTCCGCCCTTCACTCCGTCGCGCCTCTGGAGGATGAGCCCGCACATTTACGGGGGCAAAAAATACCAGGAGCGGGTCGCGGGCGGAATCGAGGCCCAGCCCGTCAGTTACAAATCGAAGTCCAGCGGTCTGCGCGATTTTGCCGACCAGGAGGTCATGGACGAGGCCGGCTTCCTCGCCCTTCAGCTCGCGCTCTCGGACATCATTGCGAACCAGATCCATGATCGCGAACTGGCCCCGATGACCTACGGCCCCAACAAGGGCAAACCGATTCATCTTCCGGGGAAGGGGAGCTTCAAAGCGATCTCCGAAGCGCAGGGGAGACCCCCACACGAGGCTCTCGAACGCGTGATCCGCGAAGAATTCGAGCGCGCCTGTGGCCGGCCGATCACGGCAGACGAGTTTCCAAAATACCTCGCCTTCATGGAGCGCAACCTCGCACAGGGAGGCAACGAAGCGGGGCTCAAGACCACCCTCCTGGGCATCTATCTCTCCAGCGAAGCCGTCTACCGGATCGAACTCGGCCGCGGCCCCGCCGACGAACACGGGCGGCATTTGCTCTCGCCCCAGGAAATCGCTTTTGCCCTCTCCTACGCCCTCACCGATTCCCCGCCAACGAAGAACGCCATCATCCAAAAAGCATACGAAACCGGGAAGCTCACCAACAAGGCCGAAGTCGAAGAGGTCGTGCGTGCCATGATCGCCGCCGGAGCCCCGCCGATCCGCAAACATTTTCCCGCCAGCGCCTTTCACCGCATGATCCAGGAAGGCGAACATGGCTTCGCCTACTACCCGCGTATTGTTCGTTTTTTTGAGGAATTCTTCCTCTACCCGAGGGCCGAAGGGACTTTTAAAGACAGCCCCGGCCCGGGCATGGGAGGCCGGGCCTTGATTGGCGCACCCCAGGGCCACATCGCCGCCATCGTCAATGAGGACACCCGTGTTTTTGAAGAACTCCTGACCTCGCCACGCTTCAACAATAGCCGAAGGCAGCTCCTCAAGATGGTCGATGAACGGCACGCCAAAAAACTAAAAACCCAGCCGAAGGAAAAGGCCGATGCGTGGCGGGTCGACATGATCAAGAAATCCAACAAGCTCACCGAGGACACTTTCCGTGCCGGGATGCTCCATGACCTCAGCTGGTTGATCACCCACTCGACAAACGACCAGAACGATCCCGTTCACCGCGGGATCTGGATTCGCACCCACCTGCTCGCCGGCAATGTTCCGGACCTGCCGATCGGGGTCGATGCGAAGATCCCCGAGGATCATGACAAGACGCTGCGCCAGCGGTTCGAAGTCACCAAAGCAGACGAATGCTGGAAGTGCCACAAACACTTCGAACCACTGGGCATGCCCTTCGAGAGTTTCACCGATCGCGGCTGGGTTCGCACCGGCATGTATTACCACAAGAAGCAGAAACGCTTCGAGACCATGCTCACGCCGGACAAAATCAAGTCGGGTTTGGAAAAAGGCGAACTCGTCGAATATTCCTTCGATACCAGCGGCAAGATCACCGGCACCGGGGAGGCCGGTATCGACGGCCCGGTCAAGGATGCCAACGAACTTGTAACCAAATTGGCAAAGTCCACTCGTGTCCGTCAATCGATCATCCGGCACTGCTTCCGCTACTGGATGGGGCGCAACGAAATGCTCAGCGACTCCAGAACACTCATCGCCGCAGAAAAATCCTATCTCGACAGCGGCGGGAAATTTAGTGAACTGTTGGTTTCGCTGCTCACCTCCGACTCCTTCCTCTACCGCAAATGATCACCTCACGTAGAAAATTCACCAAGGGCATCATGCTCGGAGCCAGCGGGGCCGCGCTCACTCCTCTTCTCCGACAGATGGAGGCGCACGCGGCGGGCAACGCGCAAGGATTCCCCAGGCGTTTCGTCTTCGTCGTCAAATCCAGCGGCATCACGCCCGGCGCGATTCGTCCGGAAGGCCTCGAGATCGGCGACCACGATCAACTCCT
>CALFSW010000355.1 GCA_937916505.1 uncultured Verrucomicrobiales bacterium
CTGCCTGGCATACAGCGTGTCCCAACCCTCTTAATTCACCCTACCATAAGGAATTTACCGCCTCCAAGGGCTCTTCGGTTTGGGGCAGGATTTGCCTCCGGGAAGGGAAGCCGATTTGCATCACCAGATAGGGCGTATGATCGCTTCCTCCGCCCCAAAGGGGCAAACCAACCCAGCCCCAGGCAACGCCAGGGGTTTTTCGTGCCCGAAGAATGGGAGCCCTTTTAGGGCGATCTAATGGAGAACGACTAAAACACATCGATCAGGCTCAGCTGTTTTCTTACTTTGGAGGACGCGTAGTTTCCTGAACGAAGGTCTCCTTTGGGGGATTTGGCAAATCACAGCAAATAGCGGGAGCTTCCAGCCCGGGCTTTTTCATGCCAGACTTCCTCCATGATCCCTCGACTTCGAAACATCATATTCTTTCTCACCTGCCTGCTCCTGCCGTCTTGCTCCACCAGCAATTCTTCATCCACCAAACTCCGCAACTCGAACTGGGCCGCCGTTGATTCCTTCATCGATGCTCAACGCCGGGCCGGTCACCCCAATTACAACCCCGAATGGCTCTATGTCGTCGATCCCGCCGCGCAACGGATGCATGTCATCTCCCTCAAGACTCATAAGATTCGCGAGACTCTTCGCTGCGGGACCGGAAAACGCGGCCTCGGCTCCGCGCATGCTCAAACCCCTCCCGGCTTTTTCACGATGGGTGGAGTCCGCATCGCTAGAAACGCCAATTCCGCCATCCAAACCGGAGATTCCAAGAAGGGCGTCAGTGGCATATACGCCGAGATTCTTTACCCACCCACTCATCCCGATCCCAAGCTGCGAGGTTATGTTCCCAATGGCGTCGTCATCCATTCCTACAATCCTGATGCCAGTGGAATGCTCCACCAACGCCGGGCCCAAAGAAAGATCGGCCGCATCCCATGCACCACCGGTTGCCCCGTCCCCGATATTGACGAAGCCCACAAACTCATCCCATACCTCAAAAAATCGGCCGGAAGATTTGACCCCACCGCGAATCCCAATGGCAACCTGCGAAGCCTCATCAGCCGGGGCCTGGTCAAAGTCTATCAGCGCAATCAACTCGGTGATCCCATTTACATCCTCAACCGACAATAACAGACCTCTTTGCATACCCGTGAGGGGGTATGCAATGCCCTCCCAACTTCTTTGACAGGGGTTTCACCCTTTTCCAGATTTCACCCCACGATTGTCGGTCCATCTCGAAGGACTGCAAACCACCCTGATATCTATGATCCCCAGCCTCAATTTCCCCATCGCAATCGCCAGCCTTCTTGCGGCGGTTATCACTCTCACCGCCCGGGCCCAGGGAACCGGTGACCGGCCTTTCATCTCGGAGTTGGTCGCGGTGGGAAATGAGTCATTTCAAGATGAAGATGGCGGGACTCCGGATTGGCTGGAGATCTACAACCCGACCAACGGGATCATCAATCTTGACGGCTACCACCTCACCGATGATTCGACAGATCTCACAAAATGGACCTTTCCAAACTTTCAGTTGGCACCCGGAGGCTATCTTGTTGTCTTTGCTTCCGACAAAGACCGCGCCGTGATCGGGAGCCAATTTCACACCAATTTTAAACTCTCCGGAGGAGGAGAATATCTCGCCTTGATCGAACCTGACGGCACAACGATCGCCAGCGAGTTCGCGCCGGCGTTTCCCCCGCAAGCAGCCGGTTTCAGCTACGGCGTCGAAGGCCCGGCCCCCGAAGGTGACCGCAGCTACTTCGATCCTCCCAGCCCCAGTGCCGAGAACGGCACCCGGCTCTCCGCACCACTCATTGCCCCGATTATCACGCCCGCCTGCGCTACTTTCACCTCGCAGGTGCAGGTCAACATCGCCCCCGCCTTCGCCGGAGGACAGGTCCGCTACACCACCAATGGTTCCGTGCCGATTTCCAGCTCGCCCCTTTACAGCGGACCTCTGAATCTCAATAGCACCACTCATTTGCGGGCGCGTGTTTTTGATCCAAACACCGGGGGAGGAGGAGTCACCGCCGCCGGGTCCTTCGAGAAGCTCGCGACCTCCTCAAATTTAAGCGGAATCAATTCTCCAAATGACTTCACCTCCGACCTCCCCATCATGATCGTGGAAAACTTCGGGAGCGGTAGCATTCCCGGCCCCGGCGGCGCCCTGCAAACGGCGCGCGTGTCCGTCTTTGAAGTTGATCCAATCACCGGCCGCAGTTCCCTCGCCACGGACCCCGATGCCTGCTTCCGCATTGGCATTCGCAGACGCGGGCAGAGTTCCTCGGGCTTCTCCAAACCACAATACCGGGTCGAACTGCGCGACGAAAATGACGACGATCTCGACTATCCGCTTCTCGGTCTCCCTTCCGAATCGGACTGGGTTTTCAACGGGCCCTGGACCGACAAATCTCTCGTCAGAAATTCCTTCTCCTTCGAACTGGGTCGCACTCTCGGAAACGAAGCTCCCGGGACGAAGCATTTTGAAATGTTTCTCAGCACCAGCGGCGGCGACCTGATCTCGAGCGAGTATGTCGGGGTCTATGTTCTCTTTGAGAAAATCAAACAGGGAAAGAACCGCACCGATATCGCCGAACTCAGCCCTTCGGACAACACCGATCCTGAGGTCTCCGGCGGTTACTTGCTGCGCTTCGAACCACCGGGAATTGCCAACGACGGTCCGCGCGCCAGCGGTTGGAACTCAGTTGAAATCCTCGAGCCTGACGCGCCCACGACCCAGCAGCGAAATTACATCGGAGGATACTTCGATGACTTCGTCGCGACCCTCGGTTGGTCGCGTGGTTCCGGTGCCAATAATTCAGGTGCAGTCAATCCCGATCCCATTACCGGCCATCCCGCCTTCATCGATGTCGATTCGTTTGTGAATCACTTTATCATCAGCGAGCTCGGCCGCGACCAGGATGCCTACGTGCGCAGCGACTACATGTTCAAAGACCGGGGCGGAAAACTACACAAGGGTCCCCTCTGGGACCACAACCTCATTATGGGAACCGGCTGCTGCTTTGATAACCGCAACCCCATGGGCTGGCAGTATCTCGACAACTACAACCGGGGTGGCCGTGACCATGGATACGAGCCGGATTGGTTTGTCCCCTTGATGCGGGATCCCGATTTTCGCCAGCGCGTCATCGACCGCTGGACCGGGCTTCGCCACGGAGGACCTTTTGAACAAAGCAAGCTCTTCGCCCGGCTCGATGCACAGGCCGATCCGCTTGCCGAAGCCGCGATCCGAAACTTCCGCAAGTGGAACATTCTTTCCCAAAACGGACCCGGTTTCCCCTCGCCCTCAACCTCGACGTGGGAGCAGCAGATTGACTTCATGAAGCAATGGCTCACCACCCGCACCGAATGGATCGACGGCCAATTTACCTTGCAGCCCGTGCTCACTCCGGCGGGCGGAACGGCCTTTGCCGGGAGCGGCAAGATCACCGTGCAAAGTGACGCCCCACTCTACTACACGATCGACGGAAGCGACCCCCGCCTTCCCGGCGGAGGGATCAACCCGAATGCCCTCGTCCTGGCCCCAAGCATTGGAGAAGTTCCCGTCATCTTTTTCGCCCGTGGCAGCAGTTGGACCTATCTCGACGACGGATCCGATCAAGGGTCCAGCAACATCGTCGTCGGAAACGCCTCGTACACTATCACCAACTGGAAGAACCCGGCCTTTGTTGATGCCACCTGGCAAAGTGGCGGGGGAATTTTTGGCTTCGGTGGCCTTGGCAACCCCGCGGCACCCTTCGCAACTCCTCTGGAACGCGGCCCGGCGACCGGCCGCCACCGCACCTACTACTTTCGAAAAAGCTTCCAGATCGATAATCCACCCTCGGTCCTTTCCCTGCAGGCTCATCTCCTCCGCGATGACGGCGCCATCATTTATCTGAACGGGCATGAGGTCGCCCGTAGCAATATCCCCGATGACCTCGTTCTGGGATTCGAAGACCTCACCGGCGGAAGCGCAGCTTCAGGAAATACCGAAAGAGAATACTTCGACGTTCCGCTGGATCCCGCCTTCCTCGTTGAGGGCACCAACGTCCTCGGGGTGGAACTCCACCAACAATCCAGCGGCAGTAGTGATCTCGGCTTCGATTTTGAACTCAGCGGCACCGTTCCGCCGGGCGACGCCCCAACCATCGACATCGCCCAATCCACGCAAGTCCGCACCCGTTCGCTCAATGATTCGGCCGAATGGAGCGGACTCAACGAAGGGATCTTTGTTGTGGGAATCCCTGCAAATTCCGAAAATCTCGTCATCAGCGAATTAAACTACCATCCGGCTCCTCCAACCGCAGCCGAGATCTCAGCTGATCCAACCTTGAATGACGATGACTTTGAATGGATTGAGCTTCGCAACATTGGCTCCTCTCCCATCGATCTCAGCGGAATCACTTTTGTTAAAGGCATTGAGTTTAAAGCTCCTCTTGGCACCGTGCTTGCGGCAGGCGGATACGTGATCATCGTCGAAAACCAAAGCGCATTTGAACTCCGCTACGGAACCGGTCTACCCGTCATGGGCACCTACTCCAATAAGTTCAATAATGATGGCGAATCAGTCCACTTGCACGATCTGGCAGGAAATCCGATTGCCGATTTCGTCTTCAATGACGCCTGGTACCGGGAGACCGATGGTAACGGTTCGACCTTGGTTCTTCGCGATGATTCAATCGTCCCCCCGGACTACAGCGATCTCCTCAGCTGGGAGGCGGGAACACAACCCGGCGGAACTCCCGGGGGACCGGAGGTCATCCCGGGGGGTGACTTTGAAGAATGGCAAATGGCCAACTTTTCCCCTGCCGAACTGGCCGACCCCTTGGTCAGCGGACCACTCGCCGATCCTGATCAGGACTCCTTGAGCAACCTCCTCGAATATGGCATGGGTCTTCCCCCCAAGGCCTCAAATCCCGATGCCCTCGAACTCACATTTGTGACTGTCGAAGAACAAGAGTTCCTCGCTCTCAAATTTCAACGCCGGCAGAACCTGAAAGTCACCTCGTTCTCAATCGAGATCTCATCCGATCTCGAAAACTGGAATCCATCCGGCCTCCTCTTCGGCGATCCGGTCAACAACCTCGATGGCACCGAATCGATCATTCTCCGCCACACCGTTCCGGTTCCCGACGGCCCTTCCCGCTCAATGATCCGCCTCAAAATTGTGAGATGATCGTAAATGATTGCACTCTCGATATTTATGGAGAGTGAATACCTGCAAATTGGCAAATGGCGGGGGTATCGGGTCTGCGGGGTGGATAGGTAGACGTGAATGGGGACACCGTCTCATCCCTGTGAATTCCTCGCTCCAGATTTAATCCGGAAGGACAAAAATCTTCCTCAAGCTTGAGATGACAGAAAAAGAAATTTCTATCTTCCCCGATGATCCATGTTACAAAACCCTCTTACCAGTTGATCTTGGTTGGGACCTCTCGTTGACTTTCAGCCGCACATGGCTGGTACGATTCCGTCGCCTCCTCCGGGTCCTGCTCGAGGAGTTCCTATGTCCAAAAAACGCCCAGCCCCTTCGTCGTCGAATTTTTTTGACACCTTTATCCCTCCGCCTCCGGTCGTAAGAGCCGCCAAGCCGTCTTTAACTCCGAAAAAGAAGCCCGCTAAAACTGCCATCGTCTATTGCGAAGGGCACTTTGGACGAATTAACGGAAAGACTGCCAACGGGCTGGTTCGCCATTCGGAAAAATACGAGATTCTCTCCGTCATCGATAGCGAGAAAGCCGGTCAGGACGCCGGAGAGATCCTCGATGATGAGCCGAACGGAATTTCAGTCTTCCTGGATCTCGATGAGGCTTTGGCTGACGCCGACCGTGTTCCGGATTATTTCATTTTCGGCATTTCTCCGACAAGCGGAATGCTGTTGCCCAGCGAGAGAGAGCTTGTTCTTAGAGCCATTGATCTGGGCATGAACATCGTGAACGGACTCCATGAGTTCTTGAATGACGATCCGGAATTCGCGGAAGCCTGCGCGGAAGCAAAGGTGGTCATCCATGACGTGAGAAGACCTCGCGATCTAAAAGATCTGAGAGTTTTTAGCGGACGCATTGCCGAAGTGACCTGCCCGCGCATTGCCGTGCTGGGCACCGATTGCGCGATCGGCAAACGCACCACCGCAACCATTCTGGCCCGCGCTCTCAACGAACGCGGGATCAAAGCGGTCATGATCAGCACCGGCCAAACCGGATTGATTCAAGGAGCCCGCTACGGTTTGGCCCTCGACACCGTTCCTTCACAGTTCTGTGCAGGAGAGTTGGAAGGGAAAATCATCGAAGCCTTCGAAAGCGAAGATCCCGATGTGATCTTGATCGAAGGCCAGGGTTCACTGAGTCATCCGGCCTACACGACTTCCAGTTCCATCATCCGGGGGAGTTGCCCTCAAGGGGTGGTGCTGCAACACGCTCCGGAGCGGAAACACCGATGTGACTTCGATGGCATGCCCATGCCGGACCCGGCAACTGAAATCAATCTCATCGAGACCTTTGCCAACACAAAGGTCATTGGTCTCACCCTGAACCATGAGAATATGGCTGACGACGAGATTTCCTCTGCCATCACGGGCTATGAAGAGGAACTGGGAATTCCGGTCACCGATGCGCTCACCCGGTCTCCTGAACGTTTGGTGGGAATGGTGCTCTCAGCCTTCCCAAAGATTGGAGGCAGCGTATTCACTTAATCTGCAAGCCGGCGCTGCCGAAGAAAACGGTCCGAACCGTATTACGCTTCTCGAACATCAATTTTATGGGGATCGGAAGGAACCTCGCCTGTCAAAGCGGAGTGTCACCCGTCCATCAAAAGATCAAAGACCTTCATTCCGACGGCATTGCCTTGGTGGGAGAGATGATCAAGTTGAAAACCAAAGCCTTCCCAACCATGGAGCAAGATCGCACAGGCTGCCTCCTCCGCGCCATGACCTCACCCTTTGTATCCAGGATGATAATGCCACCCCAAGCCAAGCTTTACGCAAGGAGCCTATGAAATTTTCTACTTTTAAATTTCGTCAATTCGTTGACGGAGTCATTGCCCGATTTCGGCAGTCCATGAATTCAAAGACCCCACCAGGTGAAGCAGTTGAGGAGACCTCTCTTATTCCCGGGTCTTCCCAGGAGGCTCATGCCAGACTGCGCCATCTTCTTGATCAGAGCGCTCCCATCAAAGAGCTCAGTCATGACGAATTCATGAGCGGATGGATTGCCATCTTTCACATTGCCCCTGCATTGGATCCCGATGAAGCGATGAGCGAAGACGGAGGATGGCCGGTCGGTTGGGCGCCAATTGCGACAGAAGCGTTTCGGCGTTTTGAGATGAAAAAACTCACGAAAGAAGAGCTCTATCCGCACTTTACCGGTTTATTATAGGAAGCCTCCGCATAGTGTGCGGAATAAACGACCATCGCTCCCCGCCTACCCGCTGACTGGCACTCGATCACATCACCCACCGAGCCCGATGCTTTTCCAGTATCGGCGACTCATTTTCTGCAAACGCTCGACAACCTCCGGATGCTTTGTCGCGAGATTATTAGCCTCCCCCAAATCGTTTGGCAGATCGTAAAGTTCCAGCTTCCTGCCGGTCATGATCAACTTCCACTTCCCTTCGCGGATCGCGACCGCCTTGCCTGATTTCCAATTGAAGCTCTTGTGAGCCGTCGGGCTGTCCTTTGAATTGATGACCGGAACCAGGCTCTTGCCATCGATCTTATGCTTAGGAGCAGACACTCCGCAAAGCTCCAGGAGAGTGGGGTACCAATCGCACCCGGTTGCGATTTGGGCCCGTGTTTCGTTTTCAGGCAGTTTTCCGGGCCACGAGATGATGGCGGGAACCCGAATCCCTCCTTCATAGAGACTAAATTTGGCTCCACGATGAGGACCGGCACTGCCACCACCATTGTGGGCTCGAACTTCCTCTGATGCTCCGTGGTCCGACTGAAAAATGACAATGGTGTCTTTGGTCAATCCGGCTTCATCCACTTTCTTCAACAAGCTTCCGATCCGGTCATCGGTGGTCGAAAGGAAGGCCGCGTAGAGATTGCGCGGATAGGGCAAATCCTTGTAATGCTCCAACCACTCCGGAGAACCCTGGTAAGGGTAATGGGGCGTATTTAATGCGAAGTAGACGAAGAAGGGCTTCTCTTTGTTCTGATCGATGAACTCGCCGGCTTCCTTGACCATGAGGTCGGGAAAGAACTGTCCATTGTGAAAGACCTCTTTCCCATTGCGCCAAAGGTCATGCTTGTTTGGTCCGCTCCAGTAAAAGAAGTGCGAGTAGTTGTCGATACACCCGACCAAATGTCCGAAAGAATGATCAAAACCCTGCCCATTGGGAATGGTTTGTTCGGAATGGCCGAGGTGCCATTTGCCAATATGTGCGGTGGCATAACCGGCCTTCTTAAACTCTTCCGCAATCGTGATCTGGCTTGATGGCATACCCACCGAATCGAGACCGACGTTTCCGTTGAGTCCACCATGCTGGGGAGTCCGTCCGGTCAACAAACCCACACGTGAAGGAGAACAGACCGGAGCCGCCGAATAAAACTGCGTGAATCTCACTCCCCGTTTCGCCAGGCCGTCCATGTGAGGGGTGACCAGATCCTTTGCTCCATAGCAATTCATATCGATCGTGCCCTGATCATCGGTGAAAATGATGATCACATTCGGCTTCCGGGCGATCAGCGGAGAAAATAGCAGGACAAAAACCGCAAGGGGTCGGGAGATGGCAGAAGGAATTTTCATCATGAAGAAGCCCAAACCTAACGGATGATCTTCAAAGCCACAAAGCTGAAGTGAACGATTTCCACCTACCTGGAATCGGGAAACCCATTTGCCGTCATCTAACAAAAACCGATACGGGAAGGGATATTCCGTCAAGAGATCGAATCAAGCCGCAATCTAATCGTCAGAGCTGGTTTGGTATTGGAAAACCTTTGGGTTACTGGCTTCTGTTTTCACCACCTTGTCATTCACTTTGACACGAACGATGAGGCCGAGGAGCTTGTCCTTATACTTGCTTTTCGCTCTTGGCTTCTTGTCAGCAACCATGATTGGAGACTTCCGAAAATCTCCCCACAGACCGTAGGGATCTTCTACGGAACATCATCCACCGCCGCCGCCACTCGACGGCATGATGGGATTGTCGCTCCACAACTCAAGATTGGCACTCTTGGTGGTAATCGACTCCTTGGCATTTGCCAGGACGAGGTCAATGGTCATGGAACCTGAGACCTTTTCAATCTTCCCCTGATATTCGCGGCGGTTCCGCTCAATATAAAAGTCATACTCCACCTCGACGTCCCTGAGGTGATCATCACGGCTGTTTTCAAGGGTGACCGTGTAGTTGTGATCGTATTTTTCGAAGTGCCACTCGCCCTGCCCGGGCTTGTTCTTGGCAGTCCGCTTGCTGGCATGCTTGGTTTCAACGCTCAGGCTCTTTTGCGCCTTCAAGACCGGACCTTGCCCGGCAAGGTATTCCTGGTCTTTTTCGGAAAGAACCGAGATGGAAAACTCCAGCACCTTGCCCCGGGAGACACGCATTTTGACTTTTTTAGCACTTGCGTCGTAATCAATAAGCTCACCCCGAAAGGTCTTCTTTCCATCTTTGCTATGGTAAGTGCGCATCTCTCCCAAAAGGGTCGTGATTG
>CALFSW010000356.1 GCA_937916505.1 uncultured Verrucomicrobiales bacterium
AGGCGGGAGGCGGGAGGCGGATTTATTTCTTCGCCTTGGGATCCCTGAGTGAGGAGAGGTAGGCTATGAGGTCGCGGACTTCCGATTTCTTCAGGATGCCGACCATGGGGGGCATGGTGGAGATGGGGAGGGACATCCCGCCGATCTTGGAGCGGGCATAGGTTGTCTTTGCGTTGCTGGTGAGATCGGTGATGGTGACGGCCTTCTTGTTTTCCTTGGTCAGGATGCCGGCGACGATGGTCTTGTCTTTCAGGGTGAGGGAGACCGTTCCGTAGCCGGGGGCGATGTGTGCGGCGGGATTGACGAGGGATTCGAGGAGGTAGGCCGGATCGTGTAGGCTTCCGACGTTCCAGAGATCGGGGCCGGCAACTCCGCCTTTTCGTCCGCGCTGTCCCTTGTGGCAGCGGGTGCATTGGGCGGCACCATGGTTGAAAAAGATCGAGCGTCCCTGGTTGATGTCGCCGCCTGCAAGGGTGACCGAATAGGAGGCAAAGGGGTCGGTGGGGTCGAGTTTGGAATTGTAGGCCTCGAGAGCTTTGACGAGTTCCGGCTCGGTGCGTTGGTCGGCCGCTTCGAGGATATCAAGTTGGAGGGCCGCCGGTTGCGCTTTGAGATTTTGCAAGCTGGAGAGGATGAGAGACGCGGCATCGGGGTGCTTGACCGAAGCAAGGACGGCGAAGGCTTGTTGTTGGTCGAAGACTTTTTTGGAAGCAAGGATCTTGCGGGCTTGCGTGATGGCGGCGGCGGGATCGACCCCGGCGAGAGCGCCGAAGCTGCGGGTTCGGATGTCGCGATCACGATCGTTGAGGGTTTGGTCGAGAGCCTGGCGAAGTTGCGGGCTCTTCGATTTTTGCAGGGTTTCCAGAGCCGCGAGCCGGATGGCGGTGGCGTTCTTGGCGTTGGAAAAATGGGAGAGAAGAACGTCGGGTGCAATGCCGAGGCCGAAGGACTCGGTGGTGCGGATGACTTCGGCGAGGAGTTCACCGGAGGAGGTTTTTAAAAGAGAGTCGAGAGTTTTGGCGATCTCCGGGCGGTGTTTTGCAAGCGAGCGGTTGCCGGTGAGAGGGCGGTGCTTTCCCGTGGTGTGATCAGCGGCGGGAGGATTCTCCCAGCGTTGTAAAACGAAGAGGGCTTCCATGCGCACGTTGTTGGACTGCTGTTCGTCGGAGGCGATGTTGAGGGCGCGTTGGACATTCCCGGGGCCACCGACGCGATAAATGGCGTTGATGATGCGGTAGTCGATCATGGGAGTTGATTTGCCGATCCAGTCTGTCGCTTCGGCGAGCGCTGGTCGGGCGTCTTCAATGTAGGCGTCGTTGATGGCCTGAATGGTTTCGATGACGATGGCGGGGTCTTTATCGGTCAGGAAGGCGGCGATCCCGGCGTGTTTCAGACGGCGAAGGACCATGACGGTACCGAGGCGAACGGCGTCGGATGGGTGGGATTGGAGAGCGACGATGGAATCAACCGAGCCGGAGGCTTTGGCAATGAGTTCGAGTCCGTGAACCGCTCCGTGGCGGATGTAAGGATCAGAGTTTTTGTTCTCTTCGAGAAGAGAAACGAGGGCGGGGATGTCGTCGGTATTCCCGGCCTTGCCCAAGGCGATGGTGGCGAGCATGCGGGTGTTGAAGTTTTCGTCGCTGAGGAGGGTGGCGAGTGTTTTACGATGGGCGATGGGGGCGGCATCGCCAAGAGCTTGGGCCGCTTGTCCGCGGATACGCCAAGTTGTGTCGGTGGTCAGCTTGGCGAGTGCTTGTGCAGACTGAGGGTCTTTGTGAAGGCGAGCGAGTTGGCCAAGACCCCAGACGCCGTGAAGGCGGGTGAGGAGCGGTTTGTCAGCTGCGGTCGCGGCGAGGAGAATCGGACGATTCTCGACAGAGTTTGCGAGAGCGAACTGAGCCCGCTGGCGGACGCGGAGATCGGAGTGCCCGAGGAGAGTAGCGAGTTCATTGGGGAAAAGATTGTCGAAGCCGTTTGCGAAAAGCGAGCGCACTTCGGAGATGACCGGCTTGGCGAGTTCGTCGGGATTCTCGAAGACGTAGATCGCGCCGAGGTCGTAGGTGTTCCAGCTGCCGGTGAAGTCGCTGACGTAGACGCGTCCGTCGTAGCCGAACTCCATGTCGGTATTGAGGAGTCCTTGGATGAAGGTTTCATTGCTGGTCACGGCATAGGAGGCGCCGGAGGGTGACATTTCGAAAGCGATGACGCCGCTTTTGCCGCCGCGGTAATCGCAGATGAAGAAGTTGTTGTCCCACTTTTCGGCGAGCCCGGTGCCGGGATTGTAGGTCAGGCCGGAGGGGCCGGTGCTGAGGTGTCCCACCGGTGGGAGGTAGGCGTTGGGGCGGTTGGTGCCGGAGATGTCCCAGCCGCTTTCAACCATCCATGGAATGGCGTGGCGTTTGCTCACATCGATGGCGTGGCGGAAGTTGCGAAAGTTCTGATTGCCGCGGTTCCAGCCGGAGTCGGCACCTTCGACCATGTAAACGACGCGGGCCTTGTCCCCCATGTCGGCATTGTTGTCGACCGAGAAGGCGGAGCCGAATTGATCAAAGGCGATCTCCTTGGGGTTGCGGAGGCCGGAGTGAACCACTTCGAGGTCACTGCCGTCCGGTTCCATGCGGAAAATCGCTCCGGCATATTGATCGTAGAGGTGGCGGCCGTCGGGAGTTTTGAGATTGTAGCCCCGATCACCGATGGTGAAGTAAATGCGGCCGTCGGGTCCGAAGGAGAAGCCATTGAGGTCGTGTCCGCTGAGGCTCACGCTGATGCCGTAGCCTTCCTGAAGGGATTTTCGGGTGTCGGCTTTGAGATCGCCGTCGGTGTCCTCGAGCATCCAGACGTGCGGGATGCAGGCGAAGTAAACTTTTCCGTTGGCGGCGAAGATGCCGGCGGCGGTGCCATCGAGAGGATCATTAAAGCCGTCGGCGAAAATTTGGGAGTGGTCCATTTTCCCGTCGCCATCGCGATCTTCGAGGACCCGGATTTTTTCGGAGTGCTCGGTGTAATAATCGAGCGATTTAATGGCGGCGTGCTTTTGATACATCTCCAATCGTTCGGCAGTGGAGGTGAGGGCAATATCGTCCCGCAACCAATGTTGGTTTCGCCGGTTGTCCTCGATGCCGCGGTCAAAGCGGTGGGTTTCGGAGAGATAGAGGCGGTTCTGTTCGTCGAAAGCAATGGCGGTGACGTTGAGGGCATCGGGCTGGCGCGCGTAAACGCGGGCCTTCATTTCCCCGGGGTAAGTGATGGTGGAGAGGAGAGCTTTGTCGGGATCCTCGGCAGGGAACTTCTCGCTGTTCGCAGTCCCTTCGATCTTGCCGGGCTTTTCTTTTTCCGGGGCGGCGAAGAGATTGGTGAGGAGGAGGGCGAACAGTGGGAGAACGAGACGGGCACCGGAATTCATTGGAGTGATCAACCTAAGTAGGACCCGAAATCTTACAAGCGTTGGCTCAATAGACCTGCTTAGCCAAGGGGCAGGTTCTCAAGACCTACTTGGCCGTTCCCGGGTATTTGTCCTGGAGTCTTTTCCAGTAGCCCGCCCAATACTTGTCATAGTAATCGAGCCCGGCGATCCGGATGTGCTCGGGGTCTTTGACGATGGGCGCTTTGGCGGGGTCGTAGTCTTTAAGGTGGGCTTTTCCGACCCGGTCACGGGGCGAGACGAAGGTCCACTCGTTGTCTCCGAGAATGTCGCCCAGGAATTTGGCAAAGACGGGATCGTAGGCTTTGAGCTGATCACGGGTGTGGATGTGATTATGATCATGGTCCATGGTGCGGTTGGTGTTGTACCAACATTGGACCCCTTCGGCGAAATACTCGCCGCGATTTTTGGCGGCATAGCATTGCTTCATTCCTCCAAAGACGATGAGGACGGCATCTTTGTCCGTGACTTTGACTTCGGCGTTGGCGGGTTTGCCATTGACGAGAATGTCTCCTTCATCGAGGCATTTACGAAGAAGGGAAGGGGATTGATCGGGGAAGGCTTTGGTCAGTTCGGCAAGCAAGCTGACCGGTTGATCTGTGGTGATGCGGCGAAAGCGTTGGGCGGCGCGGCCGTCGTTCCAGAGCCCCATGGTGGTGGCATTCACGAAGGTCTGGGTCCAGCGCTTGTTCAGAGCTTCATCAAATCCGGCTCCGTGAATGACATGTCCGAACTCGTGGATGAGGATGCTTTCGATCTGCATCCCGCCTTCGTATTCCATGACGTCTTCTTCGGCGAAGAGGACGACGTAGCGGCCTTTCACCTTAGTGAGAAATCCTCGCTGCCGCCAGTTGTAGAAATCGAGTTCCTTGCCGGTTTTGTCGGATTTGAATTCCGGAAGCTCCGAAGTGAGTTCGTTGTGAGCGACGAGAAGGCAGAGGACTTTTTGATCACGGATTCGCTTGGCAATGGGAGCCTTGAGATCCTTCATCATGCGGTCGAAAAGGTAGGCAGCCTCCTTGTGGGTGGTGTCGGTGACTTTGTCGGAGGTGGCGATGAGGATCTCCTGAACCATCGTGGTCTTGGCGTAAAAAGCGGGATCGAGATCGTATTCCTTTGCGGTTTCGGGATCCAGAGGTTTCACCTCATGGGCCATGACGGGGAAGAGGAAGCCAAGAAGAGCGAAGGCGAATGAAGCTTTGGATGGAATGAACATGATGGCAGGGCGTTTTATTATCATCTGAGCTTCCAGACGGATAGCTCGGAAATACGGAGGAACGATTTCGCCGAACTGCCGGACCGGATCACCATAACCCCATCGGATTTAGGAGAATTAGGGTTCGTTTTCCTTGTGGCATGCGCGGTCTGTTTTCTGGTCGAGGACCAGAGCGCGGTCGCCGCTGGGGGGGGACTCCAACGGATTGCCGGAGTAATCAATCATCCATTCTTGAGATCACGACGTGAATTTCCCCGGGGTTTCATCCCATTGTTCGCAGGAAAGAAGCGGAAATTAAAAAAGCTGAATTGAGTGAGCCTCTTTGTGGTGGAAAACCGCATTC
>CALFSW010000357.1 GCA_937916505.1 uncultured Verrucomicrobiales bacterium
GTCAACTTGCTCAACTTCTATGTCGATGGCCTCCGCGAGGAACAAGGCATGCTACTCTCACCGATGGGACCTGCCAGTTCGGCGGTGAATGCGGCCGTGGACGAGAACTCCCTGCGCTTCGGCGTCGGGGCGGATCCGCTCAGCCGCCTGCAAATTGATCAATTCCGGATGTTCAGCCTGACACCCTCCAATTTCTTGTGGCTCAGTGCCGGAGAATTGGCGTCATTGCGGATCGGCAGCACTCCCACCCTGCGGTCCATCGCTCCGAAGCTCCGCTTCGATTTTGAACAGGCCGCGAGCGGCAGCTCATTCGCCAACGGCGTGGACCCGCTGCCGGATGTCGGACTCACCGGTGGCACCTGGGCGCGCCTCGAGATCCAGGAGGTTGCCACACGGCTTGACAGTACGCTCGACAATGCGGGCTTCGGAGGCAGCGGCTACATCCTCAATGCGGTCTCGAACTACAACGCCAATCTCTACAGTCGCAGCGCCGAGGTCGGCAACTGGGGTCCGGTCTTTCCCGTCAACCACGGCCAACTCTACCTCGCCGCCAACCGCCGTCTCGAGATCGCCTACTACGAGAACCCTTTCCTCACCGATCCCGTAAAGAACCCCAACGTCGCCTGGCCCTATCTCGCGGCAGCCTACAATGAGGTGATCTATCCGGCCCACGGCCCGCATAAGGACAAGGCAACCTACATCGCCAGCCGCATCGGATCCGAAGGCGTGGATGTGAACGGCCGCCCGCAGCAAATCTTCGACCTCGCGACCTACGCCGACCTAACCATCTACAACCAACCGGACAAAAGCCTGCCGGGATACAACCCGAACGAGGAACACGCCATCGTTGCCCCCTCCGGCCTCGCCGGGGTGAAGGTGAAACCGCTCGGCTCGGACATTGCCAACAACCCGCCGCTGGCCGGCTTCGCCCTGCAGAACGACCTCAACAGCGGCACGCCCTACATCTCCGATCCGTGGATGCTCGTGCAGGTGAACAACCTCGTCACCGGCGAGCCGGAAATGGCCGCCTATCAAGTGTTCAAAACCCGCGGCGGCGCCACATCGATCCCATTCCCGCGCCCCTCGGATTCGGTCGTCAATGCCACCGATGGCCTCGCCTACGAACCCGCGACCGCTCCGGAAAACCGCTTCCTTACCATCGATGCGGACATGAGTTATGATTTCCGCTATGACTTCAACTATCCGGTGCTGGCTGGGGATCTCCTGATCCCGCCGTATCCGCTCAACCTCGTCATCGGCAACGTCGCCATGCACGACGAACGCGGCGGCAACCTGACGGTCGATGGCATCAACCAACGCAGCCTCTGGCGCGACGTCAATGGCGCGGCCTGGGTCGTCTCCGGCGGCGGTCGGTTTTTCCACCAGTATTTCTATCCATTCCGGAACGACTTCTTCCTGAGAACCCCCGTGCCAACCGGCACTCCGGTGGCATGGCTCCCGGAAAGCCCCACCAACCCCACCGGCAACAACGCCCCCGGCACCACGCAACTCGACGACAGCCCGCGCCCGCTGAAAGTGAACTACACCACCGCCTGGCGCTCGACCTATCCGAAGCTCAAACGCGGCGAAACATTGACCTATCAGGGCGGCGAGTATTTCAACGAAACTCCAGGGGCCCAAGGCCTGCCCGCCCTCGTCGCCATGAAGGCCTCGGAGGTGGTCTTCGATATCGCCACGCCCGACATGGTGCTCAATGACGCGAATGCAGATAACTATTCCGCCCGCATCATCCGCCCGTTGGATCGCCGCGAAGCGCCCTTCACCGTCGCGGCCATGGCGACCGCCAAGTTCACTCCGGCCGATCAGGACAAGCTCTTTATCGTCGCCGAGCGCTGGTATTTCAAAGAGCTGCCGGGTTCGCTCCAGCGCCGGTTCTACTTTGATTCGCTAGCCCAGAAACTCGTCTTCCGTGGCTACCTCAACGACAAGGATGGGGGCGATCCGGATCTAACATCCGGCCCCGATCCCATCAATCTGCTCGAACCCAACGTGTTCACTCTGGACGAATTCGTGCGCCTCTCGAACCTCTCCACCGATTCCGCCTGGTTTACGGCGGTCGTTTCCATCTTCGAGAAATCACAAAACCCGGATCCGGTCCGCCGCCTCGTAAATGGTGTGCCGACCGAGATCGACACCGACGGACGTTATCTCGCTGGCGTCCGCGAAATGCCGGCAGTCACGCTGACCAACCCATCGCTCTCCGATGACGCCAAGGCCGCCCTCGAGGCGCGAAAAAAGGTTCTCGACGAACTCGGCAAGCGCTGGGAGATCGAGGAACTCGGGAGTTCCGTCACCATCTCCCCACTGGAAACTCCGTCCGGCGAAGCGGGGACGTTCGCCCATCTCGACAGCTTCGGCGTGGGCTCCGCGCTGGTGCCGAACCAGAAGCTGCTCACTGAAAGCACCAACGGCTCGCGGTTCATCACCATCGCGGAAAACAACCGCAGCGAACTGAATGGCGCACCCATCAGCCTGCACATCATCGAGATCATCCCCGACCGCTTCCGCGGCGCGATCAAGGTGATCGAGGGTGCCGATGCTTTTAGCGAAAAAATCACCCTCCAGCACAACGGCGAGTTCGGTGCCAACACCGGCAAACTCTACTACGAATGGTGGATCCGTGATGCCACCAACCTCGATACCGTGGCTGATGAAATACTCGCCAACGGGACGCTCACTCAAAACGACTCGCAAGGGAACTCGCTCTGGCAGCAATACATCCCGGAAGAACGCGCCTCTCTAACCGACGAAGATGCCAAGCATCTCGGCCTTCACACCATCGTCTTCGAAGGCCGCCCGGACGTAATCCTCGCCGACAAACTGGTGCTGATGCGCTATCGCCATGAGAACGAGACCGGCTGGAATCTTGTGCCCTTCGAGGTGCCAAACTCCGCCGCCGCCTGGCAACCGAACAGCCCGGCTCCCTTCCAGTGGGCGGGGGCCGCGAACTCGCCGCAACTCCAGGCCGATGGCAGCAAGCACTACATCCCGCAACTCGTCATGGGCTGGGTCAAGCGCGTGCTCGACCGCATCAACCCTTATGAGGCCCGCTACACCGACTTCTTCGGCAACGAAAGCCCGGCCACCTACAGCAGCCAGATCCAGATCGCCGGCGGTCCCTTCGCCGGCAAGGTCGCGCTCAATCCGGACAAAAACGTCATCGAGAATACCGGCCTGATCGAACTCTATGAAACGGTGCTCGCGCGAGCCCGCGAACTTTCCATCGACAACTCGACCAACCCGGTCAGCACCGATGGCATCAATCAGGCCCTCCTGCTCGCCGCCACCCGCCTCTCCGTGCTCTACGAACTCCTCGCCCGCGAGGCCTACAGCGACGCGCAGGATTCCACCATCACGGTGACCGATGACGACGGCGGCCTGGCCAGCGTCGCCTCCTACACCCATGCCTTCCAAAATATGGAGGCCGATCTCCTGCACGAGGAAATGGCGCTGCTTCGCGGCACCGATTTCACCAAGAGCCAACCGGTCGTCAACCGGATGTTCTGGAACTATGCCAAGGGCTTGGGCGAAGCCGCCTACAACGTGAATTACAACATTTACGATGAAAACACCGATGGCTTCATCAACGAGGATGACGCCCGCGCGCTCTACCCGCAAGGCCACGGCGATTCCTGGGGACATTATCTCTCGGCAATCAAGATGCCCTATACCTTGCTGCAGCACCCCGGCTTTAGCTGGAAGTCGCGCCCGGAACTTTACTCGCTGATGCAAAACGTGCTCGAGGTCGATTTCCTTGATGAAAAATCCTTCGCGAAACTCGCGGCCGGCAAAGCCAGGGCCGGGCGTGACATCGTGCGCGGCACCTATCGCCTGAGTTATACCCAGGATCCGGACGGCCAGTGGCAGGGCTACACCGACGGTGCCAACCCGGCCCGCGCATGGGGCGTCTCGGAATGGGCGCACCGCGCCGGACAAGGCGCTTATTTCGATTGGGCCGTCGCTAACTCG
>CALFSW010000358.1 GCA_937916505.1 uncultured Verrucomicrobiales bacterium
CTTCCGGTTTAGGAAATGGCGCTACTGCAACTTCCAATGCCTCATCACTTGTTGAGTGGACAGTGACCTACGCCTACACTGTTCCCGAGCCAAGCACCGCGCTCTTCGGATTGGTTGGTCTCTTTGGCCTTGCCCGTCGCCGCCGATAGAGCTTATCCAAAATTTATGCAAACCGCAGGAGCTAACCGCTCCTGCGGTTTTTTGATGCTCGCGATTCTGGATTCAATCCGCGGTATGCCCGGCATAATTTCCCCAAGCGCGCCCCCTCTTAGTCAGTGAAATCCTCGCAGCCCCACACCCCGCAGGTCCACCGCCAGGTCTCGGGATCGGCCCAGTCCTTCACCGTCAGGGTCACTTCCAGCTCATCGCCGATTTCGAGGTCACTTTGATCCAGGCGCAGAATCCGAAAACCCCAGTGCGGGGCCCGTTCCGGATCGAGCGGACTCGAACTCAGGACGAGGTCGTCATCGACCTTGGCTTTCATGAAGACCACGAGACCATCGAGAAGGCCGGCGTTTGTCACTTTGCGGGTGAATGTCACCTGCAACGGCAGGGTCGATTCGGTGATGGTGTGCAGATCCACCTTCACCATCGGAGCCGGTTCACCCAAAAAGTGTTTCACAACACCCGGATCACAGCTCACCAGGCCGTGGTATTCCGCGTCCTGCGGACGACTTCGCTCCATGCTCGAAAAATCAAACCCGTGCACGTCGGTGAGCTCCCAAATGTAGGGCACGCGCCGATCGTCATGCAGCGTCATCGGTTCACAAAACAACTCGAACTGGCTCGGTAAAATCAGTCCGTCCGGTTTGAGCAGGCGGTCGCGTAAATCGCAAACATTGGGCACCATCGCCTCATCGAACAGAAAATCACCAATCTGCTCATGGAGAATGACGTCCACCGGCTCATCGAGGTAAAACTTCGTGCTGTGCACGTCTTCGAAGTCCACGTTCTCAATACCATTCTCTGCCGCCAGTTGCTTGGCGTGTTCGATGATCGAAGAATGATCAACCGCATAGACCCGTGCCGCGCCCTGGCGCGAAGCAAAGGCCGCCAGAATCCCCGTGCCCGTGCCCAGATCGATCACGCGATCGCCCGGTTTAATCTTCCGGCTAATGGCCTCATGATAAAATGCCATGCGCTGCTGATCAGCCAACATCCGCTCCTGGGCATGCAGATCAGAAAAATAATCCACGTTGGTTTGACGGTATTTTTCGGCCGGTGTCGCGACCTTTGCAGGCGGGTAAAACCAAGCCTTACGCCGGGGAGAGCCGCGCAGCCACTGACCGAGGTGAGAGGAGGCACGCCGAACGCGCCGGGAAACGAGAATCGAGAATCGTTGAAGAGAAGAGAGAGACATCACTGCAGGGTCGGGGCATTTGCGCGCCCGATTCGGCACCCTAGGGTGACCGCCACCAGTCAAAAGCCTAATGTCAGTCCATCTTCCACCGGGGATTGGCAGTGAGGCGACCAAACCAGGGAAATAAGTGAGTGACGGGGCAGCGGGGCTGGCTCTTAGCAGTTGGCGGTTGGCTTCGAGCGCCTTGGTTGAGAGGCGCCTGGTCGGGAAAATATGATGGCGATCTCATATTCCAGGCCCGGCCGGCTCAGCACATCCTCCCTTCTCGGTTTCTTAAAGGGATAAAAGCTAAAGGCCCATCGCTAAAAGCCGGGGTTGAGTGGCCTAACAGGTTGATTTTTCTGCTAACTTGATCTCCCTCTTTTTCTACTGGATCCCCTTTCCCCCGCCGCCATTCTCACCCAGCGCCCATGACCCGCGATCTGAACCCACGCTTCCAATCTTCCCTTTGCTCCACCTTCGGAGCTTCCTCGATGGAAGTCACGGAGATGATCCAGGAACTCTGGAGCGGCTACGGCCGGATCCTCCGCATCCGCCTCGAAGGAAGCTCTCCTGCCACCGTCATCGCCAAGCAGATCCGGATGGCCACCACGGGAAACCACCCCCGCGGCTGGAACTCAAACCTCTCCCACCAACGGAAACTCAAATCCTATCGGATCGAGACCGCCTGGTATCGCCACTGGAGCCAGCGCTGCGGACCGGACTGCCGCATCCCCGAACTCCTCTTCTTCGATCAACACGACGATGAAATCCTCCTCGTCCTCGAAGACCTCGACGCCGCCGGATACCCCGCGCGCCTCACTTCCGTCTCTCCCACCCAACTCGAATCCTGCCTCGATTGGCTTGCTCACTTCCACGCCACCTTCATGGGAGCCCATCCCGAAGACCTCTGGGAAACCGGCACCTACTGGCATCTTGCGACCCGCAGCGAGGAACTCGCCGCCCTCGACGACCTCCCGCTCAAGAAGGCCGCATCCGCCCTCGACCGCATCCTTACCAACGCCCGCTACCAGACCCTCGTCCATGGCGATGCCAAGCTCGCCAACTTCTGCTTCTCCGAATCGGGAGACGAGGTCGCGGCCGTCGACTTCCAATACGTCGGCGGCGGTTGCGGCATGAAAGACCTCGCCTACTTCATCGGCTCCTGCCTCGACGAATCCGCCTGCGAACACCGGGAATCCGAACTCCTCGATCACTACTTCGCCACCCTCCGCACCGCCCTCGCTTCCAAACACCCGGGCATTGACTCTGCGGCGGTCGAAGCGGAATGGCGCGCCCTCTTCCCGCTCGCCTGGACCGACTTCCACCGCTTCCTGAAAGGCTGGAGCCCCGGCCACTGGAAGATCAATTCCTACAGCGAACGGGTTGCCCGCAACGTCCTCGCCACGCTTTAACATCTTCCCCATGCAGCTCAGCCCGGACCAACTCACCGAACTCGAATCCCTCGCCTCCCAGGTCGTCACCGCCGTCGATCTCGAGAGCCAGCGAGTCCTTCTCGAAACCCTCGGGGAAACTTCCACCCGGTTCGAGCTGGGCCTCCTCACCGAGGAAAGTCCCGACGACTCCAGCCGCCACCGCCACGACCACTTCTGGTGCATCGACCCGCTCGACGGCACCCTCGCCTTCACCAAAGGCTTGCCCGGCTACGCCGTCTCCATCGCCCTCGTCGCCCGCGACGGCACTCCCCGCATCGGGGTTGTTTTCGACCCCGTCACCGCCACCCTCTATCACGCCGTTCACCGAAAGGGCGCCCGCAAGAACGGCAAGCGCTGGACCATCCCCCCGCGCCTTCCCGGCGCCCCGCTCAGCTTGATGATCGACCACAGCTTCATCGAGCAAGCCAACGAGCCCACCTTCCGCAATCAACTCGAAGACCTTGCCGCAAAATCCGGATACCAGGGCACCCGGATCATCGACCACGCCGGGGCCGCCCTCAATGCCTGCCGGGTGGTCGAGCATGCCCCCGCCCTCTACTTCAAATTCCCCAAACCCCAACCCGGCGGCGGATCGCTCTGGGACTTCGCCGCCACCACCTGCCTCTTCGCCGAACTCGGCCTCCCCGCCGGCGACATCCACGGCCACCCCCTCAAGCTCAACCCCCGTGACCGCACCTTCATGAACCATCACGGCGTCTGCTTTGCCTCCCACCCCGCCCTCGCATCCGCCGCTGCCAATCTCGGCCGGTAATTTGATAAGCCAAACGATCCCGACCGATGTGCCAAACGATCATCAAAGGGATCCCAAAATTGATCCCAGGTCAATCCACTCAAAATCCCAAACCCACATCGAGGGTTTGCAGTGGGACACGACTTCCATCAAGATGCCCGGCATCAACAACGAGATGAGTGAACCCGAACCCCGTTCCAATCGTCGCCGACGACGACGCCGACGACGCCCGGCCCCGCCGTCATCAGACACCGGTGTCGACAGCGCAGAGTCAGGCCAAGGAGAGAAGGCGAGCAAGCTTATGGGACCGTCAAAAACCGAGACCTCGCTCTTACCCCTCTTCGAAGGGATTTCCTCCGACCAGATTTACGTGCCCGGGACTCCAGCCGAGTGCCGGAACGCGGTCGATGAAATCCTTGCCGCAGGGATTGGCGGATTTGACACCGAAGCCAAGCCGACCTTCCGAAAAGGACAGAAAAGCGAGGGCCCCCACGTGGTGCAAGTCGCCCTTACCGACAAAGCCTTCATCTTCCAACTTCATCGCAGTGAGTGCGAGAAAGCCGCCGCCGAGATCATCGCCTCCCGGCACATCCTCAAGGTGGGCTTCGGATTGAAGAACGATCACAAGCAGATTCGGAACCGACTGGGAATCACCCTCGACCACGTTCTGGATCTCGATCAAGTCTTCCGCAAGCTGGGCTACCACGGACAGATCGGCGTCCGAGGAGCGATGGGAGTTCTCCTCAAGCAGTGCTTCAAGAAATCCAAATCAATTACGACGAGCAACTGGGCCCTTCCCGAACTGACACCACGGCAATTGCTCTACGCAGCAAACGACGCCTACGCCGCGCTGAAGATCATGGAAGCCCTCCAAGCGGAAGGACATCTCGAGTAGCGACGGCCCTTCCCCTACCCACCGGCGAAAACCGGGTTGAAGCC
>CALFSW010000359.1 GCA_937916505.1 uncultured Verrucomicrobiales bacterium
GGGACATGCCCGCCTTGTTTGCACTCATTTTTATGGGTTTTCCTTGGCTGTGCTCGCGGACGAGCGTTTTAAGTTGGGCTCTCGTGACCACAACCCAAGGAAGCACCCGCCACCCCGCCCGGCGTCAAACAGCAAGCCGTAAACACCCCGAAAAACCTCCCGCCCAACGGGGTCAGTTTTAATTGTCGTCAGGGGTCAATTCTAATTGTCGTTCTACAGTCCCTACACAAGGGAGAGGATCTCTTCGAGGTAGGATTCGTCATGGGCGGACCGGAGCTGTTTTTTCGTGAGGCTGCTGGGGCGCTTACGTTTACTATGGTCGGTCGCTTCCTTCAGTGCATTGAGGGCCATGCGACGCAGGGTTCCCAGGTTCTTGGCCGCGTTACGTTTGCCAGTCTGGTTATGGTCTTCCCGGAAGAGGGTGTCCAAAACCCAGTGACAGCTGTTTTCAATACGCCAGGGGGAGCGGATGTATTTCTGCATCTGCTTCGCCTCCACTCCTTTCAAGCTGCTGAGGTCGTGGTGGATCTCAGTTCGCCAGTTCCCTTCTTTGTCAAGGACCTGACGTTGCACGAGAATAATACACCCCAGATCTTTCCAGGCATCCCGGATCTTTTGCGACATCCAGTCCAGATTATGGCAGACGATGGTTTGGCGTTTCTCAAGACGTCCCCGATTCTTTTCCTCTTCAATGTGGAAACTCCAGTTTTCCGATGAGGTCAAGTTGACGGGCTGCGAAGTCAAATTCGCTCGATGATTTCTTTGTGCAAATCACCTTGGTTCCCTTTGACACAGAGAACGTAGTCGGCTTCGGCAGATCAACGATCTGACTCGCGATTTCACGTTGGGTTCCCATCGCATCTATGGTCACTACAGCTCCCTGAAGGTTGAGCATTTTCAGTAACTCGAGGATTGCGGTGATTTGATGTTCCCCTCCGGTCACACTCCTTCGGAGCACGTCGCCTCGCTCCTGTCTATGTCGCTCCTCTCCATTCATTACTTTTTTCATCAACGAAGGTTTGGGCAAGAGTGAGTCCCTTTTCACAAGCCCACGCACTAACGGCATGAATGTGGCGCTCATCCTTGGTTCTACTTCCTCGCAGAGCCTTACCATTCATTGCACAATTGCAATCTGATCGTCAATGGGGACCTCGTCATCTTCTACCTCCACTCCAGCCAGGCGCAAATGAACGATGATGCACCGACTGAAAAGCACCGGATCAAGCAATTCCATGATTCGCGAGAAGGTGTTGTGGGAAGGAGTGCCTTTGGACAAAGTGAGTCATTTTCCGAACTGTTTTTGTCGGATCTCGTAAAACCCTTCCCTGAGTTCATAGAACTTGATACCAAAAATGATAAAATTCTAAATCATAAAGATAATTCCACCAAAATGTTGCTTGGTATGGCTATCTCCCCGGGTATCGGTCAGTTCTTCAAAGGCTTCGAAGTTTTTCGGGAAACCTCGGAAGTAGTCAATTTTTTCAGGATTTCTGGGCCCTTCCGAAGGCTAACGAAACTGTATATTGCGTTCAGATTAATCTTCAATAGCTACATTTTGTGTTTCTCTTGGATAGGGACCCTGTGATTTGAGCTATTTTGCATCGTCGATTTTTTGGCGACTTTTTTGTGCCGGCGTAGGCGAGAGGGGTGGCCTATGGGAGATCTTTCCCCTGGCCCGGACCCGTTTTATTTTCTGGGGATTCCTCTGCGGTGCCCCGAGTGTTTCATGGGTTAGCGACTGGGTCGCCCCGGGCTACCGCCCCGGAGAATGATGGTGGTGTCAACGGCGCCATCAGCCTCATGACGCTCCGTCTTCCCGTTGGGCCAGTTCACCTCGATCGTCTCCACCTGCGTGGCGTCGCCGAGTCCGAAGTGGGCCACCGGGGCATGCTGGGCGAGGTAGGAGTCCCCCGTCACGATCCACCGCGATTGGGACCGTCCCAGATCGTCCACGATGGTGACCTTGGCCCCGTTGGGGGAGAATCCGAGACCGGCCGATTCGCGCAGTTGCACCGTGATCCAGTGGCGGAAAGGGGATTTAATATCGTTGGACATGAGTTTCAGGCTGAGTTCGGTTTCGGAGCCGTTCCAGATGGCCTCTGCCATGATCAGATCGGGGCGGCCGTCACCGTTGAGATCGTCGGAGATGACCGACCGGGAGTCGAATTCGTAGGCCGCGCCATACATGAAGGCGCTGTTACGGAAGCGTTCCAACCGGTCCGGATTGTTGACGAGCAAGACGTTTTTCTCGTAGCCATTCCAGGAAATCTTTTTTGTGTTTATATCCATGAGGGTTGACCTGAATAGATCAAGAACCGCTTTATTATCCTTCGAGTTGCCCGTGTAAATGTCGTGCCGCCAAAAAGTGGAGCAGTAGTCTTTGGAGGTGTCTCCGCTGCGGTGACCATTGGCGACATAAATGTCCTGATCGCCATCGAGGTCGAAGTCAAAGGTCGTTGCCCCCCAGGCCCAGCCGGTGCGGGCCACCTCGGCCGCGGACTTAGGGTCCTCGCGGAAGGCCTTCTCCTTCGTTCCAAAGTAGAGCCGGTTACCGTAGCCCATGGCGGCCCGCATCGGATGCACATCCGGGCGATCGTCGCGGCCCAAGCCGAGCCGGTCGAGCCGCCTCGCCGTGGTGGAAGACATCCCGATAACGTAGAAGTCGACCAACCCGTCCTGGTTGTAGTCGCCGAAGGTGTGGCCCATACCGAAGAAGTGGCGCCCGTCGACAAACTCGTCTGTGGCCAGGGTGTAAGATCCTTTACCATCGTTCTCATAGATGTCCAATCCGGCGTAGTCGGAGACATTCATCAGGTCCAGATCACCGTCCTCGTCGAGGTCGATAAAGGAGGCCGAGTAGGTCCTGCGGTTACGTAGCGGATCGAGTCCACTGCCCTCCGTGGCATCGTGGAATGACCCACTCCCGTCATTTTTCAGGTAGTAGGAGGGGTAACCGTCGTTCGCATCGTAGAAGGGTGTCGGCATCTGGCCCTTGAAGAAGGAGGGCTTGTACTGCGTAATCCACAGATCGAGATCCCCGTCGCCATCGGCATCTCCTGCCGTAATGGCGCTGGGTGAGGGAAGCCGGATCTTAGCGCAAGCCACGCCCTCATGGGGGAAGGTGCCCTCCGCGGTCCCGGCAAAGAGGTGGGGAACGCCATTGGTCGCTACGGCAATCAGGTCGGGATTCCCGTCTCCGGTAAAATCCGAGACAATAGCAGACGCCATCAACTTTACCGGTTGCTCCAACAGAGCTCCCATCGTGAGGCGGCCGTTTCCTTTCGTGCTGTTGCGGTAAACGCGGTTCCAGCGCGGCATGATGATCTCTGAGAGACCATCGCCATCCAAGTCGTAGACGATAATAGGGTAAGCTTCCTTGAAGTCGTCTGGCCCAGGCTCGAAGGTGCGGACTTGGCGCATTTGGCCACCGCCGCTGCGCTCTTGCATGGTGAGATTGGTCACTGCGATGGACTGGGCTATCTTTTTGCCCTTTTCGGCCCATTGCACATTGAGGTCTCCCTTGATCTCGAAAGTGGTGAGTTTCTCCTTTTCTCCCACCCGGTAGGCGTGAATGCTGAAGGAGACGATGGATTGCGGCGCCTGGGTGGTCTGGTCCGGTAGAAACTTGCTGTGGTGCCACTCGGTCTGCAGGATGCGAAACCCTGCGCCTTCAAAAGAACGGACAAAATCGCCCCATTCCTCGGGGTTGATGGTGCGGATCGAATCAGGAAGAAATGGGACGAGGGTGACCTCTCCGTCAAGGATTTCTGGTGGCCCCGGAGTGCCAAAGGTCAGAGGCCCCGACAGGGGAAATTCGGCCAGAGTTTTAAATTTGCCTTCGTCGTCGGATTCGCGAATACGGTCCCAAAATCTGGTAAAGACGATCTCGTATTGTTGTGCTTCGACCTCATCGGCCCAGATCGTTTGGTCCATTATTTTCCGCTCGGCAAATTGACTGGCAACTTTCCTCTTAACATCCTCGATTACGTCTTGCTCCTTTACCCAGTTCTTGATCAACGTGGGCCCATCGTTGAGATTCCTTGCTACCAGATTGAAATGATACTCCGACTCATTAGACTTGGACTTATTGGAGAATTCTTTTGCCCAAGGATTGGAATAATAGGGAACAGGGACGCTGGGCGATGGGGATGTTTGGTCTACTACGCCGCTGAATGTTTCCCCCGTATCACCTGCAGCAGGCGTGGAAGCGTTGCCCAAGGGAGTGGGAACTATGATCACGGCTGCCGTGCCGCAAACTGGCAAGGCTAAGGCAATCACTGCTACTGCTAGGAATTTTCTTTTGGCGAGAGGGCGTTGAAGTCGTCTTTGGATCAGAGCGGACGGGGGCGCATATAAATTCATAAAAAAACTTAGATTCCCTTCCCGCATTGACAAGTGATTTTTTGTAGAGGTTTTTTGGATCTTCGACAGTTGTGCATGACGGATTTTCTCTCTGGTCGTCAGGAT
>CALFSW010000360.1 GCA_937916505.1 uncultured Verrucomicrobiales bacterium
GTTGGCCCGCCATCCCAAAGCCGCAATACCTGGATTGATAATTCTCGCTTGACCCAAAATTAAGAAAATATAATTACCCCCTCCAGTTTTATCATTTCCTATATATTTATAGCAAAATACATTATGACCCTTCAATTTCATTGCCCCGAATGCAAAACTCTATTGCTTGCGCGATCCAGTACTGAAAGAGGCCCTTGCCCCGCCTGTGAGACGCCATTGCAAATCAAATTTGAAGTCAGCTTCTCCAAAGGTCAAACGCCGAACCCGGAACCCCAACCAGAGGCATGGAAATGCAGCGGCAAACCCCACGGCTACATCAGCAGTTAGGTTCGGAGACTTTCCTGCCCGGAACCGCGCACAATGACGCCTCGGTCAGGGTAATGGTGGTCCCAAACATGATCTACCAAACCGGCCAAAGCTTCCCCTCACTCCAGTCTGACTGCATCAAGTCGGGCTCGGACATCGAGCTTTGAAGTTCAATCTCCTCGACGAATTCAACGTCTCCGTGGACCCAGTCTCCTGGACAAAAGTATCCCACGTAAGGGATATCGTCAGTGCAGTAGTAGACCTCTTCTTCTAAAAAAAGGTCCAAATCACAGTCATCAGGAGACCCACCCCAACAAAGACCAAAAGCGCCAGGATCCATCTCATCCCTTTTCCACCCAAAGCACGATCACACTTCTATCAAGACCTCATTCGCCGCTTCCAAAGACGGCCTCTCCGGTATATCTGAATGATCGAAGGCCTCCTCGAAGCTCCCGCCATTTCGTCACGCAGAGCGTGCGCGGGGCACTTATCTTTTACGGCGCATGAGGAGGGCTGCTCCGAAGACAAAGAGCGACAGTGTTCCGGGTTCCGGGACATTTACACCGGTGATTTCCATGCTCCAGCTGTTGAGAGTGTGGCTGTCTCCGCCGGAGAGGTCGGCCACGAAGAGGACCCAGTCGCCGTTCGCGTCACCACCGATGAAGGTGGTGAGGAGAGCGCCCCGTGGGTCGGTGTCGAGGACGGAGCCGGGATCGGTGGTCCGTCCGTCTGATCCGAAAGTTCCACTCAAGACGCCGCCACCGGAATCCTGGCTGTGGATGTCGCTAAAGGTGCCGAGGTCGTTGAGAGTGATTGTCATTCCGTCGTTATCGTAGCCGAACGATTCTCCCACGGTGCGACCAACCCTATTCAAGACGACGGCTAGTCCAGAGTCGTGCTGGAGGTAGGCGTAGAGGTCGCCGCTCCAGGTTCCCGAGATGTTCAGCGAAACGCTGATGTCTTCGATCACGTTGATGTTGGAAGTCACGCCCTGGACGTTGACGGTTCCGCTGGGGTTACCGTCGGGCACGCCGAGGTTCAGTCCGTTGAATTCGTGCAACTCCACGATTGAGGCCGCCCTCGCGGAAGGTAGGGCGGTGATGACTGGAACGGTGAGGAGGCAGAGAAGTGTTTTCATAATACGATTCAAGTTAAGGCTCACGGTTCGGTTACGGTTGGACGGTGCGGTAGTAGCGGGTGGCTGGCAGCGGTGGTGGATCGGTGAACGAGAACATTCCCAGCGCATCGGCGGTCACGGTAGCCCGGTCCACCCAGCCGCCCGGAGCGAGTGAGTTACTCGACTGAATTCGGTAGGTCCGTCCCGGAATTCCGGCGAAGTTCGACTTCACCGAACCGTCGCCCAGCACTTCCATCCCGGTCAAGTTCGTGCCGTTCCCAACCTCGCCGTCGAGGTTGATGAGGTTCACGTTCACGGTGCCGGTGGTGGTGGCCCCCAAGCTGTCCTGCAGGGTGTAGGTGAAGGTGTCGGCGGTGAGGAGGCCGTTCGGATCGTAAAGAACCAAGGAGCCCGAAATCGTGACAATGCCACCACTTCCGCTCGCCGTCACTGCGGTGACACTCAAACTGTGTCCGTCGGGATCACTGTCTCCGGCCAAAAGCGTGGCAAGCGGAATCTTGATGCTGGATGCCGGATAACGTTCAACCGTGTCGGTGTCGGCGACTGGAGCGCTGTTCGTTAAGGTGAAGCTCTCGGTTTCGAGAACGTTCGGGGCGCTCCCCAAATCGGCGAAACTCGATGCAACGAACTCAACGTTCACCAGCCCCGGGACAAAGGCGCCTGAGAAGGAATAGCGGAAGATGCCTCCACCTTGATCGGAAGCTGCTCCGTTCAGGACAGCCGTGCCCACTCCGGCTCCGGAAAGGGACAACTCGGCGCCGGCATCGGTAATCGTGGCCGGATCGAGACCGTTGACTCCGATGTCACTGAAAGTCACGTCGATGTATCCTTGGGTGTTGAGCGCCGAAGCGGTGAGTGAGGCTCCGTTGGTGGGGTTGGCGAGATCGGCAACAGGGGGGAATTGTTCGCTTCCGGTTACCTCGATGTGGTCGAATGCGAATTCTTCGTTGCCGCCATTCTGGGTAATCTTGACCTGCACTGACAGAAGCGTTCCCGTTCCGGGGAAATCGAAAGTGTATTTGGTCATCGTTGGGGTCAGCACTGGAGAGCCAACGTCTTCTGGGTCACTGCTCACGCCATCGAGGTCGCTGTCTTGGCGGAATGCCTGGCCGCTTCCCGCTGCGACGAATCTTCCAACGGTCGTGTATGAACCAGATGTGAGGTCAGTCCCTGCTGAGCCATCGAAGGCTGCCTGGATCTCGATTCGGTCACCTGTCTCGGTATTGGCGAATAGATCAGCCAGGTAGATGCTCACCTGAAAATCGCCGAGGCCAGCCGCCGCTAGATCAGGGAGTCGGACGATGCCCATGTTACCCAGCTTGTTGATCGTGCCAGACGCTTCGATGTCCTCGGCGGCAAAGTAGCCACCGCTCTGAGGTGCGGTGAAGACGTATGAATTTTGGTGACCCGGGTGCGGGTTCAAGTCAGTGCGCTCAAAGTAATCGCCCGGCGTCGGATTGGAGTCGGTGAACGAGTTCGAAGTGTAGCGCACGCCGTCGCCGTCGGTGTTGAAGTCCTCGAGGTGTGGGAGAGTCGACGGATCGACGGTGCCAACGACATTGATCAGTCGTGTCTCGATGTTACTTGAGCTCGCATTGTCCTCAACCTCGATGGTAACCGTGCGGTCACAAATGTTCGGGTTCGATGAGGTGTTCTCGTAGGTGATCTGTCGGAGGGCTGTCTGGTAGGAGGCGACCGTCGCGGTGCCGGTCAGGCCGATGCTCCCGGTCGCGGGGTTGAAGGCAACCTCGGTGATGCCAGCGGGAAGAGCTCCATTGATGGCGAGCTGATCCTGGCCATTCTGATAGCCGACGGTCATGGTAACGGTAGCTCCTTCGAGGTCATCACTGTCGGTGTCGGTCGCGGTGATCGTGTTGGACAGTTGGACTGGTGTATCGCCCTCTGTGAAACCAGCGGGCGCCGCCTCAATGTCCGCGAGGACAGGCGGATCGCCGGCCAATACGCCCGTGACCGTGATGTGGTCAAAGGACACTTCCTCGTTGCCGCCATCAGTCAAGACGCTGATCTGCACTGAGAGGAGCGAGCCGGCGCCTGGGATATCGAAGGTATACGGGGTGAACGTGCGGTTCAGCGTTGGTGAGCCCGTATCGGGGACGTCGAGACTTGAGCCATCGAGGTTGGTGTCCTGGCGCAACGTAGTGCCGGTGCCGACGAAGCGTCCAACGACTGAGAAGCCACTGTCAGCTAG
>CALFSW010000361.1 GCA_937916505.1 uncultured Verrucomicrobiales bacterium
CATCAACCGCAAGACTCAAAAGGCCGATTGGAAAATCAAGCTCTCCGAACGCTACCCCGACGCCAAGGCACCTCACTGGGGATATGCCCAGTGCACCCTCATCGTGGGTGACACTCTCATCGTGATGCCTTTTGGCAAAGACACCGGCATCGCAGGCTGGGATAAGAAAACCGGCAAGGAACTCTGGAAGAGCGATGGCATCGGCAACACCCACTCTTCACCCATGGTCGCGAATCTGGGCGGTGTCGAGCAGGTCGTTCTCCTCACGACCGGTGACGGAGGCGGACTGAACAGCTACGACCCCAAATCCGGCAAAAAACTTTGGTCATCCAAAATCTACGAAAACCGCATCCCCATCACCGTTCCCGTGCAAATCGATGACCACCGCCTCTTCGTTTCCGGCGGATATGATGGCGGGTCAAAAATGATCTCCGTGAAAAAATCCGGCGCTGATTTCAAGGTCAGGGAACTCTGGACCACAAAAAAAGGAACCCAGGTTCATCCGCCCATCCTCATCGATGATCACCTTTACTTCCTCGCCAACGAGAACTCGAACCACAAGACCAAGACCCGGCGTAAAAAAGGCGGACTTGTCTGTTACACCCCTGAGGGAGAAGAACTCTGGAGCACCGGCGACGAGCCTTTCATGGGCCGGGGAGGCAGCCTCTACGCCGACGGCACTCTCATCATTCAAGACGGAGAGAACGGAATCCTTCGCCTCGTTGACCCATCTTCCAAAGGCTTTAAAATCCAAGCCGAGGCCAACGTCTTCGGAACCGATCCCGATAGCCGGAAAGATCTCAAATACTGGAGCCCGCTCGCGCTCTCAAATGGCAAACTCCTCATGCGTGGCCAGGACAACCTCATCTGCGTCGACCTGAAAAAGTAAGAGTGCGGGTCCTTTTCCTTTGCTCAAAGAACAAGCTGCGCAGCCCCACCGCCGAGCACGTCTTTGCCGGGCACCCTGGCCTCGACGTTGACTCGGCAGGCCTGAGCCGGGACGCCGAGATTCGCCTATCCGACGATCAAATCCACCGGGCGGATCTCATCTTTGTGATGGAGCGAAGCCATCGCTCCAAATTGAACCAAAAGTACGGCCATGCCCTCAGAGGCAAAAAGGTCGTCGTCCTGGGAATTCCCGACAACTACCAGTTCATGGACGAAGAACTGATCGAGCTCCTTGAGCGGAAGTGCCATCCATACTTCCCGTGACCATCCCTTCGAAATCTTGGTGGTCAGCCAATTGAGATTCCTCCCAATACGATCCCGGCTCCAAGAACAAATCCCAGCGCATACCCCTTGGCGCCCATTCCAAAAACGTGACCCAAAAGATAGGCCCCCGCAATTCCCGCGATCAGAGCGACGATCAGATGGAAAATATTGAAGATCTCTCCCACTGCTTCCAAGATCGAACACAACCACTCCCAAAGTCCTTTTCTCTTCATGATTCACCCCATGAAAAACTGCGTGTCCCGTGAGTCAAACAATCTCTCATTTTGCTTCTGTTTCACCTCTTCCCGGCACCTTTCGCGGATGATCCCAGCGTGCCTTGTAGATTTTCCCGTTTGTCAACGTGACCTTACCCTCCGGGCCTAAAAAACGAAGCGTATCACTCCACCAGGTCGTCTCCGTCCCCTTGTGCCAAATGACCCGATTCGTTTTTGAATTCCGGTCAATCGACTTGACCTTCTTTTCATCCTTCAAGGGGGCAAAAGGCGAAAACTTCTTCTTTGAAATCGAAAAGAGATAGCAGTGTTCATCAACGGACATCACGAGCTGATCCTCGTCCCACCAGCTAAGATCGTGACCGCCTGACGTCGGGAGTTTAAATTCCTCAATCACCTCTGCCTTCCCCTTCTCAAACCGGATCTTCAATAGCTTCTTTGTCCCGAGAGCCCACAAACACTTTTGTTTCAAATCCCACTCAACCCCGTGAGCTCCATAGAGAGGAAGTTTCATCAATGGTTCCACATCCTCTCCTGATTTCTGCCGGTCAAATATTCTCACCTCATCTCCGCCAAAACTTGAGGCTACCGCCACCTTCCCACCGGGCAGCAAGCACGCACTATGAGCATTACGAACTTTCGTGAAAAACTGGCACTTCTTGCTCTTTCTGTTCACGAGAGCCACTCCACCACTCGAAGACGTGATTAAGATCATCTCCTCGTAGGGTTTGCAGTCATCGGTCGTCGCAAAGCTCCCTCTCATTTCTTCCGGGATCTCCTTTGAGTCCTCAGCCCGCCACGCCCAACCGGCGGCCTTGAGATTGCCCTTCTCAGGAATCACAAAGACCCGCTCCATCCCGCAAATGAGCAATCGCTCCTGTTCAAAATTTTGAGCACGACAAATAACCGCACCAAGAAGCCCCAGTGACAAACCGAGAATCAATTTCATTCTAAAATCAGACATCGTTCACCCGCTTAAAAAACGACTACCGTTGTTGTGCTCTTGCCGTCGGCAGGAATTCCCTCAGCTTCTGAATCCGCGTCGCACTCACAGGGTGGGTGCTCAAAAATTCCGGAGTGGTCGACCTATTTTGGGCACCCATTCTCTCCCAAAGCGTAATCGCGTCCGCCGGATCAAACCCGGCCCGTGCCATGAAAATTGTCCCCACCCGGTCCGCTTCCAGCTCCTGGGTCCTGGAAAAGGTGAGACCAAAAGCAATCTGCCCCCCCTTCTGGGCGATTTCCCCCATTTCCTTTCCGCTCTCAGAACTTCCCAGCACCGCTCCAAGAATTGCACCTCCCACCGCAATCACTTGATTATTTCGAACCCGTGCTTGTGCGTGATTCGAGGTCACGTGAGCCATCTCATGGGCAAGAGCCGCCGCCAACTGCCCGTCCGTCACCGCAATGTTCAGGAGTCCGGTATTGATTCCCACCTTCCCGCCGGGAAGAGCAAAGGCATTGGCCGAAGAATCTTCAAATACCTCAAACTCCCAACGGGCACCAGGAAGGTTAATGACCGGACGAAGCTGGTTCGCAACACGGTGGACCCGGGCACGGGCGGCGGAATTCCGGGAAACCGGAGTCTTCTTCTTATACCGGGCGAAAGCCGCTTCACCCTGCTGGATGAGACCCACCGAAGCCGGGCGGACCGCAACCTGTCCGGTATTGGCATTATAAGCCGGAGCCGCACAGCCCAGCACCGCAATCGGGAGCAGGAGAGTGATCCCCTTTTTCTTCAGTAATCCAGGAAAGAGCTTCTTCATACCGCTGTCTTAGCTTGGAACCACTCCCCTTGTCAAATCGACCACACTTTATCGCAAAAGGTTGTTTCTTAACCGCGACTGCCCCACACTCGTAGCACGTCGTGAATCTCCCGAACTCCATCACCTTTGCCCGTCTTATTCTAACGGCGGTCTTTGTCGCCAGCGCCAGTTGGGGAGGAACCACGGGACTCATCATCGCTTTGATCACCTTTGTCATCGCCACTGTTTCCGATTGGCTCGACGGCTATCTCGCCAGAAAGATGAATCTGGTGACCTCCCTGGGCAAGTTGCTGGATCCCCTCGCCGATAAAATTCTCGTGGCTTCCGCTTTCGTTTACTTCACCAGCGTCGATCTTTGCCCCGTCTGGGTCACTGCCGTTATCATCGGCAGGGAATTCCTTGTCACCGGACTCAGGCAAATCGCAGTCGACAAAGGCCATATCATTGCCGCCGACAAATTAGGGAAATGGAAAACCACCTTCCAACTCGCCTTCGGCATCACCTGCCTCCTTTGGCTCATTTTCGATTCCTCCGGTCCTCACGACGGCTTCTTCGCCTCCCTTCAATCCCTCACTTCCCCGGATCAATGGCTCTTCCCCGGCTTTCTGTGGGGAGCCTTGGCACTGACTCTTCTTTCCGGAGTCAACTACCTCAGAAAATCCTGGAACCTGCTACTCGACTGATGCTTCTCACCAATGCCCACGTCATCTCTCCTGGCTTCGAAAAGGAAAATGCCAGCGTCCTGATTGAAAACGGACGAATCATTGCAATCGGCAATGAATCATCCGGTGATCTCGACCTCGGGGGCAAACTGCTGCTCCCCGGATTCATCGACATTCACTCTCACGGAGCAGATGGCGCTGACGTCTGTGACGCCTCGGTCGATTCCCTGGAACATATCGCCCGGACCAAGCTCAAGGAAGGCGTCACCACCTGGCTTCCCACCACCCTCACCCAGCCACAAGATCGTTTGATCGAAGTCGTCCAGGCCATCAGCAACTGGGTCGATTCAGCGCCGCTCAACGTGCCGGGGATGCATCTGGAAGGCCCTTTTATCAATCGCGAGCAGGCGGGAGCCCAAAACCCCCAGTATGTCCGCCTGCCTGACATCAATGAACTCCGAACTCTCCACGAAATCTTCCCCGCTCTCATTCTCTCCCTCGCTCCGGAGGTTCCCGGTGGATACGACCTCATCCGTGAAGCCGCCGCCATGGGGATCACCCCATCAGCCGCTCACACCAAGGCAGACTACCACTGCATCATGTCCGCCGTAGGCTACGGACTGAAACACCTCACTCACTTCGGGAATGCCATGACCGGTTTGCATCATCGCGAAATTGGCACGGTTGGAGCAGGTCTCCTGGAAGATTGCCTTCGCCTCGAGCTCATCGCTGATGGCATCCATCTCGCACCCGAAATGCTCGAACTTATTTTCAGCAAAGTTCCCCGCGAGAATATCATGCTCATCACCGATTCGGTCTCCTCGTCGTGGCAACCCGATGGTGAGACAACTCTGGGCGGCCTCGATGTTGTAATCAAAGACGGCATTGCCCGCCTCAAGAGCAATGGCGCCCTTGCCGGATCGACCCTTCGGTATCCCCTTGGCCTCAAGCTCATTCAAGAAATCACAAACGAGCCCCTGGGCGATCTCGTTGCGACCACTTCCTGGAATCAAGCCCGCTCGCTGGGCCTCGTCGATCTTGGGAAAATCGAACCTGGATTCATTGCAGATCTCGTCGTCCTAAACGATGAATTTGAAGTCGAGCGCACTTTTGTCCGAGGCCAATAATCATTCGATCCCAGGCTTGTCGGCGAAGGAGCCGATCACTGCGACCCCTTGGTTTGATCGCCCGCGATCGTTCCTTGATCAACATCCCCAATGCCGCCATTCAGACTGCGGATCCGGTCGGAAAATGTCGGCAGCGGAGCGTCATGAGATCTGCTTATCAGCTTTCCGATACTTCTCCGCAGTCAGCTTCTTCTGGTATCTCCCCTGCACGATGTCCGTCAGCAAGAGCACCGTCAGGACAAAGTAGAAGGTGGTCTTGGTCATGGCATGAATCTTATTTCCAAAGAACTTCAAATCCGCCAAATGGGCCCCCTCGGTGAGAAGCATGATTCCCACCACAAAAAGGACGAAAAGTCCGAGCACCTCATACATCCGGTTCTTCTGCAAAAAATGGGTCACCTTGTCGGCAAGAAGAATCATAATGGCTCCCCCGATCAGAATCGCCGTGACCATCACTCCAAGCTGATATCCCTCATGCTCTCCATTGGGCCCTTTTTCGCTCGCCAACGCCATCGCGCTCAGGATCGAATCAAACGAAAAAATGACGTTCATGAATACAATGAGTCCGATCACCTTCTTTGTGGATGAGGGCTTTCGTTCCATGGCTTTCCCTTCTTCCTCAAGCAACATCATGTGGGCAATTTCCTTCGTCGCCGTATAGAGAATGAATGCACCTCCGAAGAGCACAATGACACTGTGAAAGTTAAAAGTGCCCTCAACCCAGCCTCCTTCTGCAATCGTAAAAAACGGATCCTGGAGAGCCTCAACAAGGTTAATTAAGACGAAAAGCAGAACGATCCGCAGACCCACTGCAATCCCGATTCCAAGCTTACGGACCCGGCTTTGCTCGTCAAGCGGTGCCCTTTGCGATTCAAGAGAAATATAGAGAAGGTTGTCAAAGCCCAAAACGGCCTGCAGAAGGACAAGCAAACCGAGAGTGACCAAAGAATTCAGGATGTCAGCCATAGGCGGTGATCATCACTGGAACCGGCTTCCCATAAAGCGAAAAAACCGATCAGGCTGAATGCCTGATCGGTTTCTAGAAACTCAGGGATTCTCCCTTTAGTCGACCTTAACTGGATCGGTGATGCCGGGAACCTCGGGTGGAGGAGCCACATCGGGAACAGTTGGAACTGACTCAGGAATGGGAGGAACCGGAACACCGGGCTCCGTTGGAACCTCGGGGAGAGAGGGAACCTCCGGGACCGGAGGAGGGGTGCCGGGAATCTCGGGTGGAGGGGCAATCCCTGTTCCGGAAGGAACACCGGGATCAAACGGAGGGGGAACCGGACCGTAATCGGTAAGAGGAAGAGCAGGTACGGTGATCGGGACTTCAGCGGGGCCTCCCCGCTCAATCACCATGATCTCAGGGACGTAACCGACATCACCCGAGTCCAGCTCAACTTTAACATAGGGTCCTTTACTCGAAACCACCTTCAAGGGAGTGGCCACCGCTAAAACTTTGTCAGCGCGGGCGTTTCCTTTCGGAATGGAGCGAAAGAAAGTTGCATCCGGCATCGATGTTTCCACCCATTGCCCGGGCTTATATCCAGGTGAAGTGGGCGCGACCACTGCGGAACTTCCCGAAGACGAGGAGCCGGGCGAACTCAGCGGATCAAAATTGCCGCTTCCGCTCAGAGGTTTATTTAAATTTTCAAATGAACCACAGGAAACCAAAGCAAGTGTCAGGCCTCCAAGGGTCAGGAGTGATGGGGTTCTCATTGCCTGTTAAATCGAGCATAGTCTCACCTTCCGGTCAATTCGATTCCTGCTAGATTCTTAATCTTTCGCTTTCATAAAGCGAATGCTTCCCTACGAATGTGGAAGTGCGTTCTCTCAAATCCATCCTCCTGACCGGTGGTGCCGGGTTCATTGGTTCAACGATGGCCCGGCATCTTCTTGCCCGACCGGAGGTCCAACAACTCGTTGTTCTTGATCTCCTCACCTACGCCGGCCGCCGGGACAATCTCATCGGACCGGATCAGGATCCGCGGTTTCACTTTGTCAAAGGGGACATCAACGACCTCGGACTCGTCACCAGTCTGGTGGAAAAATTCAATTGCTCGGGGATCATGAACCTGGCCGCGGAGAGCAGCGTGGATCGCTCTATTGAAAAACCCGCAGACTTCATCTCAACGAACGTTGCAGGAACTTCGGTTCTCCTGGAGGCTGCCCGCGCCGCCCGGATTTCGTTTCTTCAATGTTCGACCGATGAAGTTTACGGTCCCACCCCCTTCCCCAAACAGTTCGACGAAACGGCCAGAATCCGCCCCTCATCTCCCTATTCCGCCAGCAAAACCAGTGCCGACCTCATGGTTCAGGCCGCTCACACCACCTACGGACAGGATGTCACGATTGCGCGGTGCACAAACACCTACGGCCCACGGCAGCATCTCGAAAAATTCATCCCGACCATCATCCACCACGCCCTGCGGGACCTACCCGTTCCCATTTATGGCTCGGGCCAGCAGATTCGAGACTGGATGCACGTGGATGACTGCGCGAAAGGCCTGATCGCTGTTTTTGAAAAGGGTTTCACCAGGCGGGCCTACAACCTCGGCGCAAAATGTGAGCGGACAAACCTCGGAATCGTCCGAACCATTCTCAAACAGCTTCACAAGCCGGAATCACTCCTCACCCATGTCCAGGACCGCCCCGGTCATGATACCCGATATGCAATTAACCCCCGTCTGGCTCTCATCGAGTTGGACTGGCGGGCACGCATCCCCTTCCGCTCCGGCTTCGAAGCGGTCATTCGGGAACTCAGCCAATCTCTGCGGCCGTTCTAACCAACGCCCAGCTCCTCGCCAAGCTCGTCCTCCACATAGCTAATCTCGCGCGCCTGCAGACCATGGTCGCGAATGCCACGAAGGGTCCGCAGGGAGCCTCGCCGCGTGCCCGGTCCTTTCACCTTTTTCACCGCCGTTTCGACCAACATTGGGGTCAAAGCTGCCAGTCCGATACAGGCCAGGGAAAGCCCGATGGGACGTCTGGCCTTGGCACTCATTGCCTCCGAAACCAAAATTCCGGCTGCCGCTCCCAGCACCGCCGGAGCAAATGCCGCCGTGGTGTCGACCCAGTCGCGCTCTTCGTAAATATCGTTCACAGCTGGATTCTAACGCACACCCGCCCTCATCCCAAACCAAAAAGGACCAATGACTCGTTTTGACAAGTCAGGGCTATCCTTATTGAATGCCCGCGATGAGCAACCACTATGCCTTGATTCTCGCCGGAGGCAGCGGGACCCGTTTCTGGCCCCTCAGCCGGAATGCCAAACCCAAGCAACTTCTCAACCTCTTCGACGACACCACCCTACTCGACCAGACGATTTCCCGCCTGCAGGGACTCATCCCCACCGAGAACATCCTCATTCTCACCAATGCCCTTCAAGAAACCGAAGTCCGCAAAGTCGCCCACATGCTCCCGGCAGAAAATATCTTCGCCGAGCCTGCAAAACGGGACACAGCCCCGGCTGTCGCTCTTGGCATTGGGCTCGTCGCCGCCCGCAACCCCGAAGCCACCATGGCGGTTCTTCCTTCCGACCAACTCATCAATGACACCGCCTCTTTCCAATCCGTCCTCGGTGACAGCCTGGGCATTGCCTCCCAAACCGACGCGCTGGTCACAATCGGAATCAAGCCCACCTGGCCCTGTCCTTCCTATGGCTACATCGAGCGGGGCGAGTCGGCAAAGCTCGACTTCGAAACCACCCACGAACCCTTCGAGGTCTCCTGCTTCCGCGAAAAACCCAACCCCGAACTCGCCGAACAATTCCTCCGCCAAGGCAACTTCGCCTGGAACGCCGGCATGTTCGTCTGGTCGCTCAAAACGGTGACCGCCGAGCTTCGCCAACACACGCCCGAACTCGCTGGATTTATTGACGAACTCAAGGACTCCCCCAATGTCCTCGAAACCATCGCGGAAAAATTCTCCACCCTCACCCCCATTTCCATCGACTACGCCCTCATGGAAAAAGCCTCCCGCGTCCTTAACATCGAGGCCACCTTCGATTGGGATGATGTCGGATCCTGGATCTCCATCGCCAAATACCTCGATACCCAGGGCGAAGGCAACCAAACCAACCATGAAATCACTGAGATCGAGTCCGAGAACAACATCGTTTTCAATGATCGCAAGGAGACCCGCATCGCCCTCCTCGGGGTTGATGATCTCATCGTCGTCCAAACCGAAGACGCCCTCCTGATCGCCAACCGGCATCAGGCCGATGACATTAAGAAACTCAGTGATCAACTTCCTAAAAACCTCCTCTAACCCCATCTCCCCATGAGCCAAAAAACCGAACCCGTCTTCAAACTTCTTCTCTCCGTCGGTTTCATCGGCATTCTCGTCACTCTTTTCGGAATTATCGATCGCCGCGACATTCTCGCTCTTGCTGGAGCCATCCTCATTGCTTGCGCCATCAATGCCATCGCCCGTCTCGTGAAATGACCCACCCCATCCTCGCCATCGACCACGGTGATGCCCGTATTGGGCTCGCCGCCACCGATGAATTCGGCATCGGAGCTCATCCCGTCGAGACCATCGACTGCCGCAAAACCGAAATCATTCCCCGCATTCTCGAAGTCATTGCCGAACGGAAAGTGAAAGCCGTCGTCCTCGGCCTCCCCCTCCGCATGGATGGCTCCGAAGGCACCTCCTCTGCCAAAGTCCGTAAATTCGGCAAAGAACTCCGCTCCAAACTAGGCAGCACCCCCCTCTCATACTTCGACGAAAGCTTCACCACCGTCACCGCCTCCGACAAACTCCGCGAAGCCGGCAAGAAAGCTAAAAACCAGCGCGACATCATCGACCAAGCTGCCGCCCTCGAAATCCTCACCGGCTACCTCGGCTGGTAGCTTTTAAAAAGATGCGCCTCAAGCTCACCATCGCCTACGACGGATCCCCCTTCGGCGGCTGGCAGATCCAATCAAACGCTGACACCATTCAGGGACGCATCGAAACCGCCCTTGCTGAAATCGCCAAGGAACCGGTCCGCCTCCACGGATCGGGCCGCACCGATGCCGGCGTCCACGCCCTCGGGCAAATCGCCCACTTTGAGGCCCCCGACCGCCTCACCATGAACCCGTTCAATTGGGTTCCCGCGCTCAACACCAAACTCCCACCCGGGATTCGTATTTTGGAGTGCGAGGAAGTGCCCGACGACTTCCACGCCCGCTTTTCCGCCCTCTCAAAAACCTACATCTACCACCTCTGCCTTTCCCCCGTCCTTTCCCCCTTTCTCGCCAGACGCGCCTGGCACCTCCCACGCCAACTCAACCCCGAGGATCTCGACAAAGCACTCTCCTTCTATCGTGGCTCGCATGACTTCCGTGCCTTCGCCGCGAAACGCGGAAACGAAACAGAAGACACCGATTACGTCCGGAAAATCACACGCGCCGACTTCGAGCAATCCCCCGATGGCTATCTCATCACATACACCGGAAACGGATTCCTTTATAAAATGGTCCGCCTTCTCACCGGTGCCGCCGTGCAAACCGCCCAAGGCTACCTTCGTCAGGATGATCTTTACGACCTGGTCCACAACCCGGATGGGAAAAAATCTCCTCTCTGTGCCCCGGCTGATGGCCTGACTTTGAAGGTAGTGGCATACTAACTCCCTGACCTCCGCTTCCGGAAGGCCATCATCACCACCCCCAAAAGAGACATCGCCACGGAATGCGGCTCGGGTACCGCCAACCGCCGATCCGCTTCGGTCCACGACAAGGCAACCGGCAAGGGAGCTCCGATTCCGCCCGCTGCCTGAAGAGGAAACTCGAAGGAATTCTGAGCAGTCGAACTCCCCGGCGAATTGAGATTGGCAAAAACCCCGCTCAAGATGGCAAGTGAAACATCATCTCCCGGAACCGCATCCAGAGGAAATTCCACCCCTGCCAGAGCTTGGATCCCCAGACAGCCTGCATTGAAAAGATTCCCGCTGCATCCGGTTGGACCAAACAAGGTGTCATAGGTTCCACCCGTCACTTCCGAATAGGTCGAAAGCCCCTCCAAGCTACCGAAAGACCAGGCTTCCTGATTTCCCGCAAGCGGACCAGTGATATCGACAAAAATATCCTAACCCAGGAATTGCTGGCCGGTTGTGGCCCGGAGATTGGTACTGCCGTTGAACTCAAGAGCCGTCACCACAGCTGTCCCATTCTCAATCACTCCGCTTTCATCGGCAAGAAACCTCACCGTCATCACTCCGCCGGTGATCTCTGCCGAAGGAGTCACCACAAAATCAATCCCATCGGGATTGGGAATGGTGATGGTATCGCCCGTCGTAGATCCGGGAATGATCACATAGTCGAGCTCAACAATGGCAGCCTGGGCTCCGAAAGCTAAAAAAGAAAAAATATATGGAACACGCATCTTTGGGGAGAAAAGAACACGGTCTCACATCATCTCGCACGCAAAAAATCAATCCCTGACAATTCATCCCGTTGATTGTCCCCCGCCACGATATCCTTGCTTCCTGTCGGTCCATCGGCAGACTCAAGCCCAACGTGAATGAGTCCTCCAAGAAGCCATGGAAACAACCTCTCCTCTCGGCTCTTTTCGTTGTCCTGGGATCGATCGCCATTTTCTTTCCAGCCTGGCTCCCTGACAATCCGACCCTCCCAACAGAAGACGGGATCGTGGAAGGTCTCCAACTCGTTCTCCTGCTCGCAACCTCCGCGTTCTGGTTTGGAGCAGCCAAGCACGCCGGAAAGATCGGCCCGTTCTACCAGATTATGGGAGCCATTTCACTGGCCTCCGCCCTTGGTGAAGGGGACTCTCTGATCGAGCGAACCACCCACTTTCCGGTCGAATATTTTTTTATCCCGCTTGGCATTTTCGCCCTCATCAAGTTCATGAAAAACCGCCGGCACTTTGGGGAGTTCTTCGGAGAGTTTTCCTCCCACCCCGCCGCCGGCTTCTTCGCCTCGGCCTTCATGCTCATCTTTGTTCTCGCACGATTCCTGGGCACCTCCCTTCTTTGGAAAGCTTCCCTCGGGGAGAACTATCACCCGGATGTCCCGAACACCGTGGAAGCATACCTCGAACTCCTCGCCTGCTACCTCTTGCTGGTTGGCACCATCGGTCTCTGCATCGCCCATCGTCCGCACGACCCAACCGCGATCGACTAGATGAAAATCCCCCGACTGATCCTTGGCAATTCGAACAGGCGCTTCTCCGGCGTCACTTCGACCATGCTGCAGACCCTTCCCGAGGTGCACGCACTCATGCCCCTGGTCGTTCTTGGAACGCACCATCTGCCTGAAAAAACTCCGACCATCACCTTTCGCGAGCTGATCAAACTCAATGACCAACCGCGCATCTTCCACGCCCGCCGAAACGACGAAATGATCCAGGCCCTTGCTGCCAGGAAACTAGGGGCAAACCTCAAGATCGTCTTCACTTCCACCGCCCAACGCCACCACTCCGGTTTCACCCGGTGGCTCATGAACAGGATGGATGGTATCATCACCACCTGTTCGGCTGCCGAATCCTACCTCAAAAACAAGGCCGATGTCGTCATCCCCCACGGAATCGATCTCCAGCGCTACTCTCCACCCCCCAGCAAACAACAGGCATGGAAGTCCCTCGGCTTCCCTGGTGAATTTGGGATCGGAATCTTCGGTCGGGTCCGTCCCCAAAAGGGGGTCGATCTCCTCATCGCCGCCGCCATCCCCCTCCTAAAAAAAGACCCCGCTCCCACCATCGTCATCGTCGGAGAAACCACCCCGAAATTCCGCGATTACCAAAAGCAGCTCCAGGCCAGGATCGACGAGGCCGGTCTTGGAAAACGAATCATTTTCCACGGCAAGCGTCCGGGCCCGGAGCTCCCCGCTCTTTTTCAAGGCATGTCCCTCGTCGCCGCACTCTCTCGAAATGAAGGCTTTGGACTCACCGTCCTCGAAGCGATGGCCTGCCATTGTGCAGTCCTGGCCTCCCACGCCGGAGCATGGCAGGATATCATTACCGAAGGTCAGCATGGCTTCACCGTCCCCTGCGATAATCTCGAAGCCACCCGCGGAGCACTTTCAAAACTCCTCACTTCCGACCTCGCCGTCATGGGCCGTTGCGGGCGCAAACACGTCGAAGAGTCCTATACCATCCAACGCGAAGCAGGCGCACTGGTTGACTTTTACCAAAAGGTGCTCGATCGGTAGAGTAAGCTCAAAAGTCCCTTTCCCCTTGAAAATCAGGGGGAATGTGAATACTCGGCTCTCCTTGCCGGACCATCCGGGCAAAACCACACGCACTCCCCATGAAAATTTACTCCCGCGTCCTCGCGCTCCTTTGCACCCTCGTCTTAGGTTCGCAAGCCGAGCAAATCGTCTTCAGCGAGGTCATGTATCATCCTCCGGCGGGTGGCTACGAATTCGTCGAGGTTCAAAACCTCACCGCCACTCCCTTCGACATCGCCCAATGGGAACTCACCAATGGAGCAGACTTCACCTTTCCTGATTTCTCCGCGGGCGCACCTCTCGAAACTTTCCTAAAAGCCTTCGAGCGCATCATCATCTGCGGAACCGATCCCGCCACTTTTCGCGCCGCCTACAACGTCCCCACTTCCATTCGCGTTTTTGGTCCGTGGATCGGACAACTCGATAACGGCGGCGAAAGAATCACCCTCGACGACAAAAATGGCGTCGCGAGATGCTCCATGTCCTACGACGATCGCGCACCATGGCCGGTCGCAGCCGACGGCGCGGGGCACAGCCTCATTCTGACCGACAACAGCTTCGCCATCGACGACTACCGCGTCTGGAGTTCCGGTCCACCCACTCCCGGATTCTCTCCCGTCCTCATCGCCGAAGAACCTTTTCAAAACCCCGAAGTCAACCTCACCACTGGAATCCCCTTCGTAAACTACAGCGACGAATGGAATTTCAATGACCAGAACCTCGACCTGGGGACCACCTGGAAAGATGCCGCATACGCCTTCACTCACGCCGGTTGGACATTGGTTGGCGCTGCCGGAAACAATGGCGGGCTTTACGGATTCGAGAACTCGGCTGTCCCCGCACCGGGAATGCAGACCCCCCTTCTGAATAGCGACAATGACGCCGATCACATCACTTATTACTTCCGGAAAGAATTCACCTACAACGGCCCCACAACTGGCGCCAATGTCACTATCGACATGATCAACGACGACTCCGCCTACTTCTACCTGAACGGCACTCCGATCGGCGGACTCGGCATCGGAGCCAGTCCCGACTGGAAAACCACTTCAACCCGCACCGTCGGCAACGCCACCGAAGAACTCGGCGTCGCCACCAATAACGGCTCCGCCCTCGTCAACGGCACCAATGTCATCTGCGCGGAAGTCCATCAAACCAACAACAGCAGCTCGGACTGCGTCTTCGGTGCCCGCCTTAGCATCGCCGCTCCCAGTAATCCCAGCATCCTCATCAACGAAGTCCTTCCCGACGCCGATGGCTTTGTCGAATTCTACAACCCCGGAGCTTCTGCCATCGATCTCACCGGATGGTATCTCAGTGACGAACCGGGCAACCTCACCAAATACCAAATTCCCGCCGGACTTTCCGTCCCGGCCTCGGGTCTTGCCTCCATCGACTACACTTCCGCAGGGCTCGCCCTCGGCGGCGACACCGTCGTTTATCTCACCGAGTCCAACGGCACCACGGTAGCAAACGCCATTGATGCCGCCATGCCACTCGACGGACGTTCACTCGGCCGCAAGGGCGATGGCTCGTCATCGTGGTTCCTTTTCTCGGAGCCCACCGCAAACGCCCCCAATACCAGTAGCTCGGCCGACCTCAGCCTCAAGGTCAATGAAGCCGCCTTCAATCAGGATGGCGACACCGCTTGGATCGAACTTTACAATCCCGCCTCCGTCACCCTCGACACGACCGGCCTTTTCCTCGCCAGTCTCCCCGACTTTTCAGACAAAGTCCCTCTTAGCGGAACCATCCCGGCCACGGGGTTTCTCACCATCAACCAGGCTTTTCCGAGCAGCGGCGACGAACTCACCCTTTTTGTCATCAATGGCTCCGATAGCATGATTGATGCCGTCTCCCTCAACTACGCTTCCCCTCGAAACTACTCCGCCGCCTTCCCGGATGGCTCCGGCCGGTTTTTCGCCAGCAGGACCGGCACCCAAGGCACTGCCAACAACCCCGACCGCGAAACCGCCGTCGTGATCAGCGAGCTCATGGTCGACCCTCCCACCGAACATCGGGACGGAGAATACATCGAACTCTTCAACAAGTCGGGATCCACCATCGACCTTTCCGGTTGGCAGTTCTCCAGCGGGGTCAACTTCACCTTTCCCGTCGGCACCACCCTCGGGGCCGGACAATACCTCGTCATCGCGGCCAACGAAAACTTCACCTCCTATCCCAACATCGTCGGCCAATACACCGGCGAACTCTCGAACGGAGGAGAGCTTCTTCAACTCATCGATTCCTGGGGCAACCTTGCCGATGAAGTCCACTACCACACCGGAGGTCACTGGCCCGCTCTCGCCGGTGGCCAGGGAAGCAGCCTGGAACTCAAGCACGCGGACATGGACAACTCCGAGGCGAGCGCGTGGGCTGACTCCGACGAATCAAACAAGTCCACTTTCCAAACCTATATGGTGGAGGAATCCTACCTCCAAAACGACTCCAGAGGCGGAGTCACGGATTACAAGGAACTCCACCTCCAGTCCGTCGGAGACACCCACCTCGCCTTCAAAAACCTTTCCCTCTCCCGCAACGGCGGCGGGAATATCCTCCCCGGAGGCGGCAATACCGTCGTCACCAACGGCAGCGGGGCCAACGGCTGGCTCTGCCAGGGAACCCATTATCAGAGTTACTCTTCAGGTGGAGAATTTCACCTCGTTTCGAACGGTCACGGCGACGTCAAAGCCAACCGCTGTGAAATTGATGTCACCCAGATCCAGGATAATGACACCCTGACCTTCACCTTCGATGCCCGCTGGGTCTCCGGCAAACCCACCTTGGTCGTGGAAACCTGGGACCGTTCCTTCGGTGGCGTCTTTCATTTCCCCGTTCCAAAAAATCTCGGCACTCCCGGGGCCGCCAATTCCGCCGCACTCGCCTCTCCCGTGCCCACCGTCTCGGGCCTCATCCACAGCCCTGCGGTCCCCACTTCCGGCGATGCCGTCAAAGTCACCGCGAAAGTCACCGGCGCCACTTCGGTCAATCTCATTCATCGCCTTGACAATTCCTCGGGCTCCGGCACCTGGAGCAGCTCACCAATGTTCGACGACGGCATTACCGGAGGTGATGAAGTCGCCAATGATGACATCTATTCCGCAAGCCTCACCAACTACCAGAGCGACAACTCCATCGTGCAATTTTATGTCGAAGCGACCTCGGCAGGCGGAGCCTCGCAACAACCCCGACTCGCTCCCGGACATCCCGCCATGTGGGTCGTGGATAACTCCAATCACGCCACCGACCTTCGGCGCCAACGCTTTGTCATCTCCGCTCGTGACACAAACGCCTCGGGTGGAGCCGGCGACAGTGCCACCTTCAACTACTACTTCCCCCGCCTCTCCAACAACTACTTCAACGCCACCTTCATCAGCGATGACCGGGACATTATCTACAACTGCGAAATGCGTAAAAGCGGCAGTCCCTGGACCCGCAGTTCCGGATCCGACTTCTCCCGCATGAAGTGGAAACCCCCCGGCGACCGCAAGTTCCGTGGCTACGCCAAACGCGCCGTCGATAACGATGCCGGGGGTAGCAGAGCCTATCACAACCGCATCATCCGCTACTGGCTCTATCTCTTCGGACATGCCGCCAACGAAAACGAATTCGTGCGCGTCATCATCAATGGCGGCAGCGCCAACATCCGGGAAGATGTCGAACCAAACTCCACCGACTTCCTCAAACGAAACTGGAAAGACGGACAAAAAGGCGAGCTCTACCGCATCGACGACCAATGGTGGTTCGACGATGGCTGGGGGCGTTCGCAACAGAACGCATCCTGGGACTACAAAAACACCACCGAACCCGAACGCTACTCCTCCGAGTGGATCAAACGCTCCCGTGAGACCGAACACGACTACTCCTCCTACATCAGCTGGGCCAAAATGGTGGACACCAATTCCTTCACCCGCGAGGAAATGGAACGCACCGCTGACATCGACATGATGGCTGCCAATGCCGTCGTCCGCGGCTGGTGTGATGATTGGGACACCCTCACCCGCAACCGGGGCAAAAACGGATACTTTCTCCGACGTGCCACCGACGGAAAATGGATGCTCATCCAGTGGGATTCCGATCTCACCTTCGGGAATGCCAACGCTGACTTTATCGGGAACCTCACCGGAGTCCGAAATTTCTTCTTCAAACCTTACGTCCAGCAACGGGTGAACCATTACCTCCACGAAATGGTCACCAAATACACTGCCGGGTCCCCCCGCCTCGATGCCTGGTTCCAGTGTGAGGAAGACGCCTCCAATTCCTACCCCTCCAACGAGAATACCTACAACAGCTGGAATGCCAACCGCCTCGCCAAGGCCAATTCCACGATGGGTAGCGCTCTCACCACCAACTTTAACGTCACCTCCGGGAACGGAAACTCCCTGACCACCTCCACCGATGTCATCTCACTTCAGGGAACCAGCGGAGCCGACGCCTTCGAAATCCGCGTCGACGGACAACCCCAAACAACTTATCAATTTTCGAGCACCACCGGCTGGACTCTTTCGGGAATTCAACTGCAACAGGGCGCCAACTCCATCGTGATCCAAGCCGTCGATCAAGCGGGGCTCGTAGTGGGAAGCGAAACCTTCACCGTCACAAAAACGGGCAACTCCCTTCCCGTTGTCGTCCTCGATGCCGATCCAAAGTCATTCAACTCCGCCGTTGGAAGCACCTTCGAGATCGATGCCAGCGCCAGCTACGATCCGGAAGGAACCACCTTGACCTACGACTGGCAAATCGCGGGCTTTGGCGGCATCTCAAATCCCACTCCGGATTCGGCGCAGATGACCTTTACCTCCCCCGGGCACTATGACCTCACCATCACCGTGACCGATGCCGACGGCCAGGAAACCATCATCAACCGGGAGATCGTCGCTTACGCCAACTCCGGTTGGGATCCCTTCAATCAATCCGTCTTGTCTCCTTCATGGACCCCCGAAAACCTCTCGGTTCGCGATGGCACCACTCCGCCCTCTTCCTATAGTTTGGATGACACTCCCAAAAAATTCGCCCTCAAGGTCGAAGAGGACTTTGCCAAACCTCTTGTCTTCAATTCGCCAAATCATCCCATGCTTTGGCGGGAGACCCCATCCGGTGATTGGTCCTTCACCACCGACCTCAAACTGACATCGGTTCAACAAGGCGACTTCTACACCGGAATCATCGTGGACACCGTTCAAAACGGCTCTCCGGTCCGATACACCCTGGGCATGGAAGACGGAGACTTCCTTCGCGTGAAAAGAATCACCGCAGGATCTGTCACCACCTCGACGAGCCTCTCTTGGTCCGACAAAGACGCAGTCATCCGGGTTCGTAAAACAAACACCAGACTGACCTTCCAGTATCGTGAAGAGCCCGGAGTTTGGGTTGATTTCCATCTCCAAAACTACGCCGGCGGCTCCACCACGACTTCCCGGGTCGGTCTCTTTGCCGCGACTGATATTCAACAAGCCCTGCGGGTGGAATTTGATTACGCTCTTCTCGTCGACCCCAACGTGAGCAGCCCCACGCTCGAATTCCTCCGCATCACCGAAGTCATGTACAACCCCTTGGGCGGAGGCCTCACCGAGTTCATTGAAGTCCTCAATACCGGCTCCGCTCCTCTTGTTCTCGATGGCGTCTCCTTCGATGACACCAAACCATTCGATGCCTTCACCTTTAGCGGGGCGACCCTCGCTCCCGGCCAGTATGCCGTCTTGGTTGCCGATGAAACAGCCTTCAGAAGCCGCTATGGAAACACCCCTGTCATCATCGGGCAATGGGCCAATGGCTCTCTTTCCAACGGAGGTGAAAACGTTGAACTCCTCGATCCCTTCACCAATGTCATCCACGACTTCAGCTACGATGATGTCGCCCCGTGGCCCCTCGCGGCCGATGGCGATGGCCCCTCTCTCGAAGTCATCGACACCGCAGGTAATTACAATGACCCCTTGAACTGGCGGGCTTCCGCCTTCACCGATGGCAGCCCCGGACTCCCCTTCGCCACCGACGCAGATGGAGACGGACTCAGCAACATTCAGGAAAGCGCTCTCGGCACGGACTCCAATCTTTCCGACACCGATGGCGATGGCGCTTCCGATTCCAGCGAAGTGGTGGCAGGAACCGATCCGCTTGATCCCTCGTCCCTGTTCCGTATCATCAGCGTTGGCCCCTCGGCAAACTTCAATGAAATTGAAATCATCTGGTCCTCGGTCATCGGAAAAACCTACGTCGTAGAATCCAGCTCAACCTTGAACGGGATCTGGAACCTCCATGATTCCGTCACTGCGTCCGCGATTACCAGCTCTACCTTGGACACCCTGGGTGAAGATCGTGACTTCTACCGGGTTCGGGTGACCGGACCGTAAAACCTCAACAAGCTTGTCCAAACTTCCACTCGCGATCCCGGACAACATCTGACAGAATCGTCCGGTGCGTTTATTAATTAGCCTGCTTTACCTCATCGCTGCTCCTGCCATCGCGGAAACCAACTACGAAACTTCCAGCGACATCCCTTACAGGGCCGGAGATGATCTCACGGCCTATCAAAAGGAACGTTGTCGTCTCGACCTCTACCGCCCGATCTCGTCAAAGGGTTTTGCCACCATTGTCTGGTTCCACGGTGGCGGCCTCACCTCGGGGAAGAAAAACATCCCAAAAGGCCTCCAGGAAAAAGGACACGCCATTGTCGCGGTGAACTATCGACTCAGTCCAAAGGTTCCGGTGACCGCTTGCCTTGATGACTCGGCGGCAGCTGTTGCCTGGGTCTTTAAAAACATCAAGTCATACGGTGGCGATCCCAGGAAAATCTTCATCAGCGGACACTCGGCCGGGGGATACCTCGCCAGCATGCTCGGCGTGGACCACAACCTGCTGAAAGTTCATGGAATCGATGCCATGAAAATTGCAGGACTCATCCCCTACAGCGGGCACACCATCACCCACTTCACGGTCCGAAAGGAACGTGGCATCGACGCCAAAAAACCCATCATTGATAAAATGGCTCCTCTTTTTCACGTTCGAGCCGATGCCCCGCCATTCCTCCTGATTACGGGCGACCGGGAAATGGAGCTATTGGGACGCTATGAGGAGAACGCCTACTTCTACCGAATGATGAAAGTAGCCGGACATCAAGACATCAGAATTTTGGAACTGGATGGCTACGGCCACCAAATTCCAGATCCGGCACATCCCCTGCTTTTAAGATTCATGAAACAAATCCTCCAAGCCCCCAAACCACCCGCCCAAAGGTAAAAAGCATCACAAGTCCATAGAAAACAGTTGCTAAAATCAATTTCACCGCAAAGAAATCGGCCGCTGCTCCAATTTCGCCGGCACCAAGGATTGATCCCCTGTTATTTACCCCGCCCGACGAAGTCCCCGAAGTCCCAGACAGCACACTACCAGAACAAACATGTCCGCAGCCACCTCAAACAAGAAAACCAAAGGGCCTCGCATCCTTTTCATCACTCCGGAGATCTCCTACGTCTCCAAGAAACTCTCGAAAGATGCCGAACGCCTCCGGGCGAAAGCAGGCGGGCTGGCTGATGTTTCCGCTCTTCTCGTTCACGGATTAAGCACCGCGAACAAGGACATCCACCTCGCCATCCCCCATTACCGAAATCTTTTCCAGCAGGGAGAAGAGACAACGCACCCCGGAAAGCGGACACGCATCTCGGTTGGAAATCGAATTCACCTCGCCGAGGATTGTAAATTTTATCGCCGTGGCGGCGTCTACCAGGCCTGTAAGGAGGATCTGCTCATGTCGGCCCTCGCATTCCAGCGGGACCTGATCAACCACATCATTCCACGCGTGCAACCGGATATCATCCACTGTAACGACTGGATGACCGGCCTCATTCCTGCTGAGGCTAAAAAGCTCGGCATCCCCACGCTTTTCACAATTCACAACATTCACACTCAAGAGGCCACCCTCGCCCAGCTTGAGAACACGGGCATCCCCGGCGGCGATTTTTGGGATGAACTCTACTTTGCCGACTACCCCGGTAGTTACGACGAAGCCTATTGGACCAATCCCATCGACCTCCTTGCCACCGGCATCAAGTGCGCCGATCATGTCAATGTGGTCAGCCCGACTTTCCTCGATGAAGTCGCCACGGGGCACCACGCAAATATCCCCGCCCATATCAGCCACCTTCTCTATCACAAACGCGAGGCCGGAGCCGCTTCCGGAATCGTCAACGCCCCCGACCGATCCTTTAATCCACAGGTCGACAAATATCTCCCAAAGGGCCTCGACTATGGTCCCCGCCGTTTCCACAACGCCAAACCGGCTCTCAAGAAGGATCTCCAGAATCGTCTTTTACTCAAAGAAGATCCCAATGCTCCCATCCTCTTCTGGCCCTCCAGACTCGATCCAATTCAGAAGGGGTGCCAGCTTCTTGCCGATATCCTTTTCCAATTGATTGAAGACTACAGCCATCTCGGCCTTCAAATCGTGATGATTGCCGACGGTCCCTATCAACAACACTTCCAGGGAATCGTCGCCCATCACGGCATTTCCGACCGGGTGGCCGTTCATCCTTTCTCCGAATCCCTCTCCCACCTCGGTTACGGTGGCTCCGACTTCGTTCTGATGCCTTCCTCCTTCGAGCCTTGCGGACTTCCACAGATGATTGGGGCCCGTTATGGAGCCCTCCCCGTTGCCCACGCCACCGGCGGGTTAATTGATACCGTGAAGCAACTGAACATTCACGAAAACTCCGGTAACGGATTTCTCTTTGAACATTTCACACCCGAGGGCTTCCGCTGGGCCCTCGACCAGGCCCTCGAGTTTTACCAGCTCCCCGCCGATCACAAAGATCCACAAATCAAGCGCATCATGGAACAATCCAAAGAGGAGTTTTCCGACAAGCGCGTGGTGGAAGATTACGAGGCTCTCTATGCCCGCCTTGTAAAATAAACCAGCACAGGAACTTGCTCAGGAGAACAAGGCAATCGTCCGCTTCATCGCGCCTTCATGTTTTTCGAGAACCCTGCGGGCGGCCTCCACCTGACCCTCTGGAGTCTTTTTAAGGGCCGAGATGAGTTCTTCCCTTGTCGTCACAATCTGGATTCCTCCGGCTGCTCTCAGCTCGCCGACCAATGGTTCGAAGTTGGCCATGTGAGGCCCGGCAATGACAGGGACCCCGGCCAGAATTGCCTCGGAGGGATTCTGGCCTCCTTTTTCAAAGAAGCTCTTTCCGATCACGACGACATCAGCGTGGGCCGTCCAGTCCCGAAGCTCACCTGTGCTGTCGATCACGAATGACTCTTGTCCCCCGGGCGCGACGAATTGACTCCGCAAAATAACTTTCCCCCCAAGCGCTCTGACCACCTCTCCCCTCCGCTCGGCATGACGGGGAACGATCACCGACTGAAATCCAGCCTCCCGAAACGCGGAATCCAAATACGCCTCTTCCCCTGCAAAGGTCGAAACGGCCATCGCGACCGGGCCATCACCAAATTGGTCAAGCATCTCCGAAAACTCCACCCGCTTCTTCGGCGTCGCCGCTCCGGTGGGATCAAATTTCACATTTCCGGTAAGCGCGGTTGCTTCAGGTTTCACCCCGATTGCCTGCCAGCGAAAGAGGTCCTCTTCTTCGGGAACCCCGACGTGATCCAACAACTCCAAAAAGGGTGCCACAAAGCGCTTCATCCTGCTTAAGCGACGTCCGGAACGAGGAGAAAGCCGGGCATTGATGAGACCAAGCGGGATCCCCAACCGGTGGGTTTGCCAAATCAAGTTCGGCCAAAGTTCCGACTCCACCATGACCACCCTGCGTGGTGCAAACCTCTTCATGATCCTTCGAACCAGAAAACCAAGGTCAAGAGGGGCATAGACCACCCGGACCCCCTTCGGGGCCCGCTCACGGGCCACCGCCATCCCCGTTGCCGTCGTCGGCACAAGGACGAAATGATCATCGGTTTCGCCCCTCCACCTTGCGATCAGCTTCAATGCCAAGAGCACCTCGCCAACACTCACGGCATGAATGTAGACGCCCCCCGTTCTTTCAAATTCCGCATCCTGGTCATAAAGGCCGATTCTCTCCAGAAGACCCGAGCCCCAACCGTCCCTGCGAATCATCTTGAGGAGCCAAAATGGAGCCGCAAATATCGCCACAACAGGATAAAAGAGACACCATAAAAACAAAACCAGCCGACGCATCATCATTTAAGAAACCCTCCGGTAAATGGCAATCCGGCTGCGTCCGTAGTCCCTTTGTTTGACCAATTCCAAACCGTGTGGCTCCGGCAGGTCACCGATCGCCTCTCTTTCTATGACAAGAAAACCATCCCGGGCGAGCCATTGCTCCCAGCCATCCAAAGCGACAAGATCGCGGGCCGGATCAGAAAGTCCATCGGCATAGGGAGGGTCGGCAAAAATAAGATCATACTTGCCCCGGTCACCCTTTAGAAAGACGCCGACTTCCCGCTGAATCACCCGACCGTTCACCAGACCGGTCTTTTTGAGGTTCTCCTCAATCACCCTCGTCGCCCCCCGATTCTGTTCCACGAAAGTGCACGAAGTCGCCCCTCTGCTCAAAGCCTCAATCCCAAGAGCTCCTGATCCTGAAAAAAGGTCCAAGACACGCGCGCCACCGATGACCGCAAAAAGAGTCCCAAACACCGACTCCCTCACCCGATCCGTGGTGGGTCTTGAAACCTCCTTGGGCACCTTGAGCAAATGCCCCTTCGCTGATCCGGCAATAATTCTCATCGCAAGCTGGGTATATCAAAAGTTTTCTCTCCCAGGATCGAACGAACGACCGACAGGAAGGGAACCCATTCATCTCCCCTTCCAATGTCCATCATCAACCTTCCTTCGCGTGACTCAATCCTGATATCACGGTATTCCCGATCAGGAGTAATCAAGGGTTCAAAATCCAGGGAGAGCAGGGGCGAAACTCTCTCGACACGTTTCCGGTGGGAACCCGCCCGCCCGGGACTTGAAACAACCCTGACCGTCGCCGCCGCTTCACCACCAATCGTGGCGAAACCATTCATCAACACCGCATCTTCGTCACCAATCATCCGAATGTCCTCTGCCACAATGCCCGATCCTGACAGGATCACCAATGCCGAACCCCGGTCAAAAGAGGTGTCTCCTCCGTCAAGGAGGTCGTGGAAGACAAAATCCTGAAAACTGGTGAAGCTGTGACCGGTAAAACTTCCGGGATTACCAAGATATCCCCGCAGGACGCTGCGCGATCGGATGTGGCCGATCGATACCGGAGGCTTCCGATCGAGGTAGATCGGAGAGAGATCAGCTTGCTGATCGGGGAGATCGACTTGCACTCCAATTGGCAGTCCCCGCGTCAAACGGAGAGCCGCCGTAATTTCCAGATCCAATCCGAAAAGTTTCAGTGGCTGATTCCGAACTTCAAGAAAGTGGTCTTTCCAAATGAAGGGAAAAGCCAGCCCTTTTTCCGAGAACCGGGATCCCAAACTAAAACTTGCCACCCGCACTTCTCCGCTCCGTTCGCCCCCCCAAATCGGAAGCTCACCCTCCAAACCCTTGAACTCAACCGAAAACTCCGGAAGGCTTTCCGAGTAGAGCCGGAAGCGGGAATTACGGATGACAACCGTGCCTTCAAAGTCATCGTCCGGAATCAAATCAGGACCGACATCCTCCTTCATCGAAGTTCCTTCTTCCTTGCCCTCCGGCGAAGGATCCCGGGGAGAGATCCCGCCTTCTTCTTTTGTCCCTCCCTGATCCGTCTTCGCCTCCGTCACAGGGGAATCAGGTTCAACCGGAGTCGAACCGGAAGGAGCCACCGTCGCGGTCTTTTGATGCCGGGCCATGATTCCCTTGAGAACTTCTATCGATATTTCACTATTGAGTTCATCCACCTCAAGCCGATCCCAACGCTTCTTTCCACCGACCATCGATGTCCAGGATGGATCCACCGCTATCAGCCCAATTCTAACGAGGTCTTCCGATTGATCCGAATTGACAGGAGGAAGCAGGCGAAATTCGCTCACCCGAACTCCGGCCCACGGAGACCAGGTGACACTTTGAATGCGACAGGGAAGTCCCAACAATCCCTCTATTTTCCGCTCGAGAAACCCTGTTCCCCAAGCTGTTGAAAACAACAAATTCACCGCCCCCAACAAGATGGCGGGAAAAAACAACAAGGCCACCAACCAAGTGCGCATCCGAAGACGCGCAAATCTCCGCTTCCACAACGTCACACGGGGTGTCGCCTCCATTCCCTACTTTTGCGGAAAACGGATCACCATACTTTGATCAAACAAGACCTTGCCTGTCGAAGTGATGTCCTGAAGTCGATAAACGAGAAGGCCATACTTGCCATCAGCTGTTTTACCGATCGCAAAATTTTCCTTGGTCCGGCCAAGGCCTGTCTCTTCCTCAAACTTCCACTCGGCTCCCTTCCAGGCTCCCAGAATGGTTTCGGGCGCAGCATCAATATCTTCGATTCTCTCCAGGTCGCCGTTTGTCGACTTGATCACGTCTTCTTTGGAATCGAAGCGTAACAGGGAAATACGGGCTCCGGCACCAGTGACCTGCATCCGCCACTTTTCTCCGATCGGTTCAAAACGCAGGCCCACTTTTTGAACCACCTTGAACTCGCGCTTATCCCAAAGCTCGCGGTATTTTTCATACTCTTTATTGGTCAATCCCAGATTCTCATGGAAAGGAAGAGGAATCCCGGGCTTGGCTTTCTCGGAATATTCCTTGAACCATTTGGGATCCTTCTTTGCGCTTTCCTTGACCTTACTGATGTAGGTCTGGATCTCCTTGGGTGGCAGCACCACGACCACCTCTCCCTTGTAATTTTTGTTCGCCGTGAGGTAGGATGAGAAGGGTTTGGGGACTTTGGCCTGGGCACTGGCGCCAGCCAAAGTCAGGAGAGTCGTCACCGCGACAATGAGTGCGGTGATCTGAAAAATATTTCGGCTGGTATTCATGAGTCTTTCTTGTTCGATCCGTCTGGCAAATTTTTTGCTGAGCGGGACCCAATCATAGAACCGCGGGCAAGTAAACCCGCACCTGCCGCCACCATCCTTTCCGCCAGCTTTCATAAGCAGAGGCTACTCCCCTTTTTCCGAGGAAGCAACCTTGGCGGGATCCTTCGCAAATGCCCAAAGTTTGGATTCCATTTCCTCGATCAATACCGACCGGGGAGCCTTGCTTCCTTCCAAAAACCGCATTTTCAAGATTAACGGTTGGCGTTTCTTCTCACGCCCCTCCGGGAAAACCGTGCGGAATTTCTGATCAAGCACTCCACCCTTTTTCACAAATCCATACAGCAATTCCTTCGAATTCCGGAAGCTCAGCTGATAGCACGCAAACTCCGATTCACTCGCGAATTCGTAGGCGTAAAAATGATCAGGGGTGGCATAAACCCGCAAGCGGACCGACTCGGTCGGACGTTCCTCAAGGTAGGACTCCGGCAAGACCGGCTGATAACACACAAACGACTCCCAATCCACCAGGATGCCCTCTTTTGTATCCTCCACCAGAATCGGATGAAACTCTCCTTCCTCATCCTCAATTTTAAGAGCCAGGAACGGGCGGTATTCAAGTGAGGTGATACGGTATTCCTTTGTACTTTTGAATTCGGCCACCTCAAGAGGACGATCACGATAAAACTGCTGCATTAAGGGGAGGACCCTTTCCCGATGACGAACGTATTTCGCCTTACCCTCAACCGAATCAGCAGAAAGGAAAGCACTCACAACCGCTTCCATTTCGTCAAAGTGCTTTTCAGCCGCTTTCCGGGCCTCGATTTCGGCAATCTTCCCCAGCGGCTTGTCGGTAAACAAGCCCTGGGACCCAGTGATCTCGACCGGGTCATTCTTCGATCCCGATGACCAGGCTTGGAAAGCAGCCCAAATCACCACCCCAATCAAACCCACCCCCAACAAAACAAACCACCCCATGGGCACAGCCGATGCTTCTTTTTGCTCCAGCTCATCGATCCACTCCTTCTCCGGATCAAAATGCCGCTCCTTCTCCACCTTCTCATCCTCCTCCGAAATCTGGGCCACCATCGCTTCCGTTGCGATCATTCCCTTTTTCTCGACGGGGCTTCGTTTGGGAGCATCAAGACGCACTATTTCATCAGGGCTCTCCTCAATCACCCTGATTTTGTCATCTCGTTTCTCTTTACCTTTGTCTGCCATACCTTGTCGGAAGGAAAGGTGATCACAAATGGGAATCGACGCAACTCCCGATCCTCTCTAGATCTTACCTCAGAACCCAAACGTGTGAAGCCCAAGATCCTGATTCTCTCCGCCAGCTTCGGTGATGGCCACAATAGCGCCGCCCGGCACTTGGCCGAGGCCTTGCAAGAAAACGCGGAAGTCCTCGTCGCCGACCCCTGTGATCTGGGCAATCCGCGGATCAACCGATTTCTTTGCCGCGCCTACCGGGAAATCACCACCTACACCCCAGGGATTTGGGCCTGGATGTACCGCTCAAGCGATCGGCAGGATTTGTCAAAGCCCCTCCCTTTCATCGCCAAAACAGAGGACGCCGTCGCCAGCCTTCTTGACAACTTTCAACCGGACATCGTCGTCAACACCTATCCACTCTACCCTTACATGGTGGAACGGCAGTTCGCAACGAGAACCCGTGTCCCCGTCATCACCGTGATCACGGACTCGATCGAGATCAATGCAACCTGGACCAAATCTCCAAGCGACCACTTTCTCATCACCGACAATCACACGCGCGAAGGGCTCCTCACCCAAAAACTCCCACCCGAAAAGATTCACGTCCTTGGCTTTCCTGTCAGCCCGCGGTTCGAGCACCTCCCGAAAATCACCTCGACCGATTCACTCAAGCCCTTTCGCGTCCTCTTCTTTCCCACCGCCAAATCCCCTCACGTCAATGACATCATCCGCTCTGTCTTAAGTCACGACACCGAGATCACCGTCGTCCTCGGGCGAAATGTCCGTCGTCTTTATCGCAAGACCCAGGCTCTCAAAAAAGAATTCCCGGGGCGCATTTGCATCAAAGGTTGGACCAAAAAAGTCCCCGAACTTCTTTCCTCCCATCATCTCATCGTTGGCAAAGCCGGAGGAGCCACCGTTCACGAGGCCATCGCCGCCCAGTGTCCCATGCTTGTCCACCACATTGTCCCGGGACAAGAAGAAGGAAACATCGAACTCCTCGAGCGCTTCAAAACCGGCTCCCTCGCCACCTCCGCGACTGCCATCTCGAAATCAATAGGGGCGCTCCTCGCAGACGATGCCTGCCTCTGGCGGGATCAGAAAGAGCGACTCGCCCGGCACGCCCGCCCCTCGGCCGCACGCGAGGCGGGCGCCTTCATCCTTTCCCAAATAACACCCTCATGACCTTCCTCTTCGACATCGGTAATGTGCTCCTCAACCTTCACTTTGATCGCCTCCAAAAAACCATTCTCGGTAACTCCGAATCGTCACTTCCCGCCATCCTGGCTCCCATCAATGAGGCCTATGAAGTCGGCGCCATCACCTGCGATGACTTCGTCTCACGATCTCTCGCCGCACTGAACACCACACTCACCCGTGCACAGTTCATCGCAGCCTGGGAAGATATTTTTTCACTCAACGAGCCCATGTGGGAAGTCGTCGAAAACCTCGGAAATCAAGGTCACCGTCTCATTCTCTTTTCAAACACCAACACCATTCACGCTCGTCATTTTCTCGAACGATTTGAGGGGTTCTCTTTGTTCGACCACCACCACTTTTCCCAGGATGTCGGCGCGAACAAGCCCCATGACCTCTTTTATCAAAAAGCCATCGAGCAATACGGTCTCGTTCCGAAAGAGACATTCTACCTCGATGACCTCGCCGAGAACATCGCCACCGGCAAGCGCTTCGGTTTCCACTCATGGCAATACGACCTCGATGATCATCAGGCCGTCCTTGATTGGCTTGCCTCTGCTTTGTGAGAACTACTTCCTCCTCCTTCCCGCTGAGAGAGATCGCCGTTCCTTGTCAGGTCACCGGCTTGGTTTTTGTAACCAAAGTGACTCCGGGGGTTCTTCCTAATCCAGCGCGCTTCGCAGTCTTTTTGACAGCCTTTGGCGGCGGCTGGATCAAATTCTTCCGGGTGCTTGCCGTCTTTGATTGCTTGGTTTTGGCGCCCTAAGCCCAATAGCCACGGATTCGGCGGCTCTGAAATTCGACGGGCAAACCAACAACCGTGCTGTGAAGGGATCACTTCCGCTGAATCCGAATACGACGATATTCCATCTGGCCACGATCCCCTTCCAATCCAATGGGTCCACTTGCGGGAAGTTCAAAGGCCTCTTCCAGAACTTCTCCGTTGCAAGTGCAGTGAGCCGTTCGCCCCTTCACTTCGACCACGATTTCGTTCCAGTCACCCGGCTTATAGCTCTTGAGTTCCTGATAAGGCCCGGCGACAAGATAGTCGCGGCACTGCAACTGGGGCCGTCTGATAAAGACTCCGCTATCGGCATTGGCGTTTGCCCGGAACTCAAGCTTGAGCGTGAAATCGGTGCCAAATTCTTGCTGGGTCCAGAGTTGTGTGAAAGCCCGACCTTCCGGCGGAGTGGTCACAATGAGGCGACCGTGCTTCGCCAGGTAGCGGTTCTCGCTACTGAGTTTCCTACCGTCAAAGCTCTCGGTTTTCTCAAGAGTCTTTTTCTTCCGGTATCCCCACCCCGTGAGATCCTTACCATTGAAAAGCAATTCAAATCCGGGCTCGGGTTTAAAGTCATCCCGGGGAACCTCGATGAGGTCGTGTGTCTCTAAAACAGGCCGCAGGGTATTGGCCCACATTTTGTAACCCACCTTGTCGGGATGAAGAAGATCGTCGAACTCCGCCTTCCGGGCATTGCCTTTTTCATTCGCGAACATCGCCCAGGTATCAATGAGGACCACCTGGGGATCATTCTTCACTGCGGCTGCATATAAGGAATTGATCTTTTTGATTTGCTCCGCCGAACGACGCTTCGATTCGTGACTGGGGAAGACGTTGCAGAGAATGATGGGCATCTCTTTGTTCGAAGCCTTTAACCCCGCGATGATGAGTTTGAGATTCCCGGCGATGACCTCGGGAGTGGCCCCTTCTTCCAAATCATTGGTCCCCATCAAGAGCACAACGCCGGATGGTTTCAGCGCCAAGACATCCCCAGGCATCCGGTAGAGCATCCCGCGCGTGGTGTCACCACTGATCCCGCGGTTCGCGACCCTCGTTTTGCCAAAAGCGCCCTTCAGAGTGTCTCCCCAGCCCTGGGTGATGGAATCTCCAAGGAAGACCAAAGCTCCCTGCTTTGCCTCCACTTCCTTCGCCCAAGCGGTTCGTTTGCTTTTCCACAAATTCGTAAACCACCCGTAACGACGGACCGGACCTTCGCCCGGGATTTCGGAATCGGGAGGAATAACAGCGGGATTGGTTTCACGGGCAGCCAGCGATGAAACCGCAAGAATGACGAGCGAGAAGGTGAGGAGAATTCGCATGAGGCGGACTTTGAAAGAAATCTCCAGCCGTGACGAGACAGGATTTCTTCTTCGCTACCGCCGTCTCCCCCGAAAGCGATCACGAGGGTCTTCTTCCTCTTCATCCTCGTCCTTGTATCGCAGCACCCCGTTCTTCTTCAGGTTTCGAACAAAATCCTTCATGTCTGTCTTGAGTTCCTGATCGGATACCAGAGCCCCTAAAGCGCCTGAGTTGCTATCCACCTTTGCAATCGCAGCGGTCGCTTTGTTGGCGGTCCTTTCAATGGAACTCAAAACACGGGGAACATCCTGGAGCGCCGGATCGACCCGCTCAATCGCGGCCTTTGCCGATTGATTGGTCGAGCGCACTTCAGTGATGGCCAGACGAAAATCATCAAGCGCCGGCTCCAGTTGCCCCCCAATCCTGGCAAAGGATCCCGATGCCCGATCAAGGTTGGCAAGAGTGGCACGGAAATTGTCAACATTGTCATCCGAAAGGACACGCCCGTTCACTTTGTCCACAGTCTCACCAAGTTTGCTGGCGACCAGCTTGACCTCATCCATGGAAGCTTCGATCTTCGTCAAGGTCTCCTTGGCATTATTCAGGAGAGCGCGGGCATCCAGGGCGATCACTTCAGCCTCACTTTGGAGCAGTTCCAGTCCTCCCGGGCTGCTTCCGGTGACTTCGGCACCCGGACTAAGATAAGAGTGGCTGCTAAGCGCCGGAGGCGTGATGATGATCTCCTTGTCTCCCAAAAGACTGGCCTGACCAATCTGAAAGGTGGATCCCTGATCAATCTCAAAACGATCATCAATCGCAAGCACGACCTGGATTTTCGACTCGCCAATCAGAATCGGTTTCCTGGAAACTTCGCCAATCTTGGCACCACGAAGACGGACCCTGCTGCCTTTGATAATTCCGGATGCCTCGGTGAAATTCACCTTGATCTCATATCGGCCCTTGAACAAATCACCAATGTTACCAAAGAGCAAGATGATGCCGGCCAGGAGGACAAATCCGATAAAAAGGAAAAGCCCCACAAGGGTTTCGGTCTTCTTGGAAGTGGTCGCCATGATTTCATTATGGACACGCCACTCACAAATCACAAATCAGAATCTTCGGCCCGCCCT
>CALFSW010000362.1 GCA_937916505.1 uncultured Verrucomicrobiales bacterium
GGTTCAAAGTCGTCGTCGTCACGCGGAATGATCCAAATACTTTCCAGAGGGATTTTCACGGAGGGAAATAACGGGATCTTCTTTTCCCTGAAGGTGGGGCCGGGGCGGGATTTAGGGTGTTATTTTGCGCGTTCGTTCCCCCAGAGGAGGACGTGGAGACGGGGGCTGAAGCGGTAGCCTTGGTCGCGGCAGATGTCGGCGAGCCAGAGGGAGCGGGTTTGTAACGTTTGGGGATCGCGGCCTTCGGGCATGAGGAAGATACGATTTGGGGGAAGGTTCAGTTTTTCCTGCAGGGCTTCAACTTCTTTGAGGTCGTTTTGGTCGCAGACGACAAATTTGAAGAAGGCGGTGGGAAGGACCGCAAAGTGGTTGAGGGCTTCGAAATTCAGACGAAGGCTCCCGGACATGCCGGAGTTGGAGAGCTTGGGGGAAACGTTGAATTGGGTGGGGAGGGCGAGGAAATCGTCGCCCGGGATTTGGGTGCCGTTGGTTTCAACTTCGATGAAGGGGAGGTCGGGGAGAAGTTTGAGGAGTTCCAAAAGTTCTTCCTGTTGGAGGAGGGGTTCGCCGCCGGTGAGGACGAGACGGTCACAGTGATGGCGCGAGATGAGGGGGGCGATCTCGGCGGGGGTCAGTTCGATAATCTGGTCGGCCTTGGAGAATTTGATCCCGTCCTGATGTTGCCAGGGAGTCTTTTCCCAGTTCCAGGTGTAGGGGGTGTCACACCAGTGGCAATGAAGGTTGCACAGGGAGAGGCGGAGGAAGAGGGCGGGGGCACCGAGGGAGGGGCCTTCGCCTTGCAGGGTGTGAAAGATCTCGGGTGATCCGTTGGCAAGGCGGGAGATTTTCATGGTTGGAGATCATGACCGGGACGGGTCATGCCACTGGTTTGGGGACTTCGTGCTTAGAGGAGCGCGTAGGTCTTAAGGAGGCTGCGGAGGGCCTCGGTCTTTTCGTCGGTGAGATTGATGAGGGGGAGGCGGATCTCATCGGTGCAGTGGCCCTGGAGGGCAACGGCTGACTTGATGGGGACCGGATTGGTGTCGAGGCCCATCAAGCCGGAGAGGAGAGGGTAGTAGCGCATCTGAAGCTCCAGGGCTTCGGCGTATTCTCCCTCGAGGCAACGGTTGACGAGGCTGACCATGATATCGGGAATGAGGTTCGAGGCGACGCTGACGAGGCCGACAGCTCCGCAGGACATGAAAGGGAGGGTGAGGGGATCATCTCCGGAGAGGATCTGGAAGTCTTCGGGGACGGCTTGCACGAGCTGGTTGACGCGATCGACCGAACCACCTGCTTCTTTGTTCGCGATGATGTTTTCACAATCATTGGCGAGGCGGGCGACGGTTTCGATTCCGATCTCGATGACGGAGCGTCCGGGAACCGAGTAGAGCATGATGGGAAGTCCGGTGCTGGCTGCGACGGTCTTGTAGTGCTGGTAGAGACCTTCTTGTGAGGGCTTGTTATAGTAGGGGCAGACTTGGAGAGAGGCGTCTGCTCCGGCTTTTTCGGCTGCCTGGGTCAGGTGGATTGCTTCGCTGGTGGAGTTGGCTCCGCTGCCGGCTACGACGAGGGTCCGTTTATCGGCGAATTCTACGGCGGCGCGGATGACTTCGAGATGCTCGTCGGAATTGAGGGTGGGGGATTCACCGGTGGTGCCGACGGGGACGATTCCCGTGATTCCAGCGGCCACCTGACGATCAATGAGGGCCTTGAAGGCCTCATGGTCGAGTGATCCATCACGGAATGGAGTGATGAGGGCGGTAAACGTGCCAGCAAACATGGGAGGCTTCTAGGGTGAAAACCCCGGCTTGGCTAGAGCAGGTCTCTGAAAAATGAGGGCTGCCGAAATCAGGAATACTTGAGATCCTTGGAAGGGTCGGTCTCGTAGTCCATGTGGTAGCTGGCCAGGGTCATGCGGTTGACGATGACTTTCTGGAACCTGAGATAGTAGGCATCCTCTTCAAAGATGTGCTTTTTGTTGAGGGATTCGAATTCAAGGGCGATGTAGAAGGGCCACTCGGATTTGGGATCGATGGTGCGACCGGAGCGGATGCTGAGCACTTCGGGAATCCTGAGAAGAATGCTGCGGGAGGTGCGGATCATTTCCTCGAGCCCGGCGTCATCGACCTCGGGCTTTAGTTTGAAAAAAAGGAGGTGATTGATCATCTGATCCGTCTGCGGGGCTTAGCCCTTCCAGTTCAAGGCCCCTTTTTTAAGGGCATAGACGTAGGCCACGGCGAGGATGCCGGCGAATCCTGCCATGCTCCAAAGGACCATGGTGTTTCCCGGTTCACGGATGAGATCGGCAAAGCTCACGGCCCAAGGATACATGAAGACGACCTCGATGTCGAAGATGACGAAGAGCATGGCCACGAGGTAGAACTTCACGCTAAAGCGCGGGGCTCCTTCGCCAATGGGGAGCATGCCGCATTCGTAGGGGGTTTCTTTGGTTTTGTTGTAGGCTCCTTTTTTACCGAGGAGGACGCTGAGGCCAAGTGCGGCTCCGGCAAAGCCGAGGGCGGCGAGGGCCTGGAGAATGACGGGGAAGTAATCAGTCAACATGATGAAAGTGGGTGAGGAAGTCGTTGGAAAGTGAGGCGGCTTTAAAAACAATTGCCCGCGTCGAACTCGACGCGGGCAATTAAAAGATTCGTTGCTGGTAAAACCAGCACCAATTTTTGCGAATTTACTCTTTGTACACTTTGTTCAGGAGAACTAAGCCTCTTGCTGGGCAATGTTGTCGCTGTGCGCTTCTTGAATGCGCTCGAGTCCACGATACTCCTTGCCGTCTTTCTCGACAAGGCCGCGGGTTACCAGGTTCTGCAGCTTTTCATAAGCGCGGAGACGAAGCATTTCTTCGCCGCCACTGACTGCATTGCGCTCTTTTAACCGCTCATAGACATCCTCGAAGAGTTCGTTGAAGCCGAAAAGTTTCGGATCTGAACTCAGAACATTCACCAGTTCATCGGTGACATGATCGGGAAGTCGACGGGAGAAACGCGTCCTTTTAGTAGTTGCCATAACGACGCGAAGATAGCAGGAATTTGTAATAAAAGCCACCGAAAAAATCCCCAAATAATAAGAAATCTTAAAATTTAGCAAGTGGATAAGTTAAGAAAAGTGAGAAAGTTGGGATGCAGCCTCTGAAGATGCAGGGATTATGCCTTGTTCGCATGGGGAGATTGGGTAGGGTTTTGGTGATGATCGCGCGATTGCAAGGGGAGATTTGGGAGGCTTTGCCCGGGAGGATTGTGGTTGGAGCGGGTGGAGTGGGCTATTTAGTGAATGTTCCGCTCTCAACCTATGATCAGTTGAATCCGCTCGAAGGGGATTCTATCGACTTGCGAATTTATCAGCATGTGAGGGAGAATTCGCTCACGCTTTATGGTTTTGCGAAGGATGAGGAGAAAGACGTCTTCCTGCTCCTGATTGACCGGGTGAGCGGGATTGGCCCGGCAACCGCCTTGGCGGTGTTGGGCGGTTTGCCTGTCGAGGGGTTCAAGCAGGCGGTCGTGAACGGGGATGCGGTGGGGATCTCGGGAGTGAAAGGGATCGGCAAGAAGACGGCGGAGAGAATTATTTTGGAGTTGAAGGATAAAGTTGGCGTGGTGCGGACCTGGGAGCCTGGTTCTGATCGCTCGAGCGATGCTCGTGATGCTGAAATGGGCCTCATGGCGCTGGGATTCAAGCAAGCCGAGGCGCGCAAGGCGGTGGATCGGGTTTTGAAAGAGAATCCTGAAGCTGGAAGCGCTGATATTATCAGGATGGGTCTGAGGGGATGACATTCGGACACAAAAAAGCCCTGAATACGGAGGGAGATATTCAGGGCCTGTTGCGAGGGTGGACCGGAAGTTGGCCCGGTTTTGTACAGAGTGTTAAAGCTTTTTGCGAAGACTGTCATACTCCTTGCGGAGTTTTCCAAGTTCGACTTCACGTTCGGTGATTTGATCAAGGAGATCAGCGCACTGGCGGAGGATTCCTGCGTGATTGGGGGAGACCCGGAGACCGGAACCGCTGCTCATCGCAGCACCCCCCTGACGGACCCAGTTGTGAATCGTGAGTTGGGTGATTTCAAATTCCTTCGAAGCGTTGGCGACTCCGCCACGACCATGTTTCACGTTATAGTTGTTTACCCAATTGAGGACGTTCGCTTTTTCCGCTGAGGTGTACCTTTTTCCTTTCTTACCAGACATGCTTTACAGCTAACCTGATAATACTTACAGGCAAGCGAAAGATGCGATTATTTTTGAAAAATTACAATCCCCCCGGTTATTTTTAGTATCTCTATGAGGGATTTTGCACAATGAATGCAATTAGCGGTAACCTTTGGGCGCTCCGCGTAGCGTAAAAATCCAATAAAGTGCTCAACAACAGGAGTGGTCTCGAGATCGCTGACTCCATCTCCGACCATGACGATGATTTCAGGTGACTGATTTTCCCTGATGGAAGAAATGATTTCGGGTTTGCCTCCGTCTCTGGTGGTAGGATATCCTTTGTCAAATCCGAGATAGTTTCCTTTGTCATCAAAGTGCAGGGGGACGGCCTCGATCCGTTCAATTCCCAGATCTTTGGCGAGTGGCTCGATGCAGGGAAAAAATCCCCCCGAAATGATCAGGCATTCCCAGCCGTCGGCTTGAAGTGCCGCGATGGTCTCCCGGGCGGTGGGTTCGATTTCATCGAGATACATTTGCCCAATCGCGTCGCACTGTTGGCGGGTGGGTTTGATCAGGTCGAGGCGGCGTCCGAAAACCTCTTCGATGGGGACCTCGCCATTCATGGCCTGGTTGGTGAGGTCTTCGACCTGGCGGAAGACGTCGTCACCGGCAAGGCGGGCGAGTTCATCGACGCCTTCGATGGCCGAGAGGGTGGAGTCGCAGTCGAACGCGATGATTTTTTTCATGAGTAGTCAGGAGATTTGGACCGGGGTGGAAATTGGGGTGAGGTCAAAAAGGGTAAGCATATCTTTGTTACGGAGGCGAATGCAGCCGCAGGAGGCGGGTTGGCCGATGAGATCCTCGGCGTGGGTTCCGTGAAAGTAGATATATCGGTCGCGGGTGTTGGCGTTTCGCTCGTCAAGCCCCTCGAGCCAAAGGATGCGGGTGAGGATGGCGTCGTTGCTGGTCCCGCCTTGCCAGACCGAGCGGGGGACGCGGCCTTTGAAGCTGGTGTGAATGGGAGCGCCTTCGCCGATTTTTTCGCGGACGAGAAAGTTTCCGGTGGGGGTTTGGAGCGAGCCTTCTTCGAATCCGGGGCCTCTGGCGGCAGTGGAGACCCGGGCTTTAAAGATGATCTTTCCGTTCCGGGAGAATTCCAAATTCTGGCTGGCGACCGATACGCGAATCACGGGTTCGGCATACCTTGAGACGAGGCATTCGTCACCGTGATTTTTTCGGAAAGTGGAGGCCGGCGGCACGGGCAGAGAATGGGAGACGCGATCATTCTTCCCGGGCTTAGGCGAGCTGGGGCTCGGCGGGGCGGGATCCGTCGGCTCCGGGCGCTTCGAGTTGGCGGTTGGGCTTCTGGGGTGTCATGCCCAGGCGGTCAATGAGGGCGAGGTCTTTTTCGATAGCGGGATTTTTGGCGGTGAGAAGCTTGTCTCCGTAGAAGATGGAATTGGCCCCGGCAAAGAAGCAGAGGGTCTGGGCTTCCTCGGAGAGGTTGGTGCGGCCGGCGGAGAGGCGAACCTTGGCCTTTGGAGCCGCAATGCGGGTGATGGCGATGATGCGGACGACGTCGAAGACATCGACTCCCTGCTCTTCGGCCATGGGGGTGCCGGGCATGGGCATGAGTGAGTTGATGGGGATGGACTCGGGTTGCGGGTTGAATTCGGAGATGACCTCGAGCATCTTGAGGCGGTCCTCGGTTGATTCACCGAGGCCCAAAATGCCGCCGCAGCAGACGGACATGCCGGCGTCCTGGACATTACGGATGGTGTTCAGGCGGTCCTGGAAGGTGTGGGTGGTGACGATGTTGGGATAGTGCTCGGGAGAGGTGTCGATGTTGTGATTGTAGGCGGTGACCCCGGCTTCCTTGAGCTTCTCGGCCTCCGAAGGTCCCAGTTCGCCGAGAGTCACGCAGACTTCCATGCCGAGTTTGGAAACATCGCGGACGATGTCGAGGACCTGCTCGAATCGCTGTGTGCCTTCCCGGACTCCACGCCAGGCTGCTCCCATGCAGAAGCGGGTTGAGCCACTTTTGCGGGCGGCCTCGGCACGCTCCATGATCTGGCATTTCTCCATCAGGCGTTCCGGGACGACGTCGGTATTGTATCGAGCCGACTGGGCGCAGTAGGAGCAATCTTCCGAACAACCACCGGTTTTGATGGAGAGCAGGGTGCACAGTTGGACTTCGGCAGCGGGCCAATTGTCTTCGTGAACCTTGCGCGAGCGTTGGATAAGGTCGAAAAGGGGGAGATGGTAGAGTTCGTTCAGTTCCTGAAAGGTCATGGATAAGGTGTGTGAAAATTAGCGGACCCAGTGGCCGGTGACCGTGGGCATTTTTCCGAAGGAAAGGGCGGCGTAGTCGGTCTTGCCTTTGGCACCGATGAGGGTGTTGCCGACCTTGCGCCTCCAGACAGCGGACATGCTTTCGCCGGTGTGGCAGCCCCAGCTTTGGCAGAGGGCATTTTTGTTAAACGAGTTGCCTCGGATTTTTCCGAGATCCCGTTCGTGGATCCAGCATTGGCTGACGGCCATGACATCACTGCCGTAGTCGAGCATGAAGCAGTAGCGGTTGGAGTGACCAAAGAAGTCGAAAGTGATGATGTCGCGGTGGGCATTAAGGGCCGAGATGGCTTGTTGCCCTGTGTTGATCCAAACGAGGCGGGCTTTCCGCTTGGCGGCTTGCTCGGTGATCCAGGTGGTGTATGGCTTTTTATCGTCACGGCTGCGGGTGAGGTAGCCGTTTTTGTAGACGATCCACGTGATTTTGACACTTGGGCCGTGGGCTTTGCGGATTTCGTCCATACGCATGGTCGAGGCGCGGATAAAGTTGGCCCACCAGCGGTCGTGGCGGTCTCGCTCAATCCTGAGGTTCTCCCATTTCCGTGAGGCCGGGCCACCGCACAGGATGACGTGTTCCTTCGCAAAAAGAGGAAGCCCGAGAGTGAGGAGGAGAAAGAAGACCAAGTGCTTCATGGGGAAACTATGTCCGTTGATGGGAATGGCTTCAAGGCCGGAGGGTGGGAGATTTGCGGGAATGGATGAGATTGAATCCGATGATGTTCACCCCGGTCGGGAGCACGCCGTCAACCGCGGGGTTTGCAAGAGCGGGGATCAGTTTGCGGTGGGTGAGGTCACCGGGTTCACCTGAATTCACCACCGTGCCCGGCCCGGGCCTGTTGCGGGGGACGACTGTGCTTGATGTGGATGCGATTACGTGCAGGTTTGGGGTGATGCCTGCCACCGCCAACCGGTTCCTCCTGCCTTGCCCGGCCATTGCGATCCTGATCGGCCTGTGCTCATGCGGAAGCATGGTCGGGCCGAGCATCCAGAATTCCCCGCCGAAGACCGTCACCCTGAATCCGATGTTGGCCGGAAAGAGTCTCGCGGAAACCACCTTCCGCAGCACCTTCGTTGCCGCTCTCCGCCAGCCGATCACAAGCTTAAGGCAGGGGCTTGCGGTGCTCTGGCACAGGCCCAGGGAAATCCTCGCGGGCAACCTTCCGGTTAATCTCGAGGCGAAGGAAGCGCTCCCTGAAACGCCGGGCACGGTCGGATTCGAGCGCTTGCTGGATGAAAAGGGCTTCCCGCAACCCGAGAACGGGACGCTGAAATGGCTCGTCGATGGAGGGGAATTTTTTCCCGAGCTGGATCGCCAGATCGCTTCCGCGAAAAGCTCGATCGCCGCGCAAGTCTATATCTTCGACAACGATGACATCGCCGTCCGCTATGCGGACAGGCTGAGGAAACGCTCGGCGGAGGTGAAAGTGCGCGTGCTGTTCGATGATTTCGGCAGCGCGACGTCCTATCTTTCCAGCCCGGAGACGAAAGTGCCGGGGGATTTCCAAGCGCCGCCTGACATGAAGGTCTACCTGGAGAGCGGTTCCGATGTGAAAGTGCGCAGGACGCTCAACCCATGGCTGGTTGCCGACCACACCAAGCTTCTGGTTTTCGACGACCGCACTGCGCTGCTCGGCGGGATGAACATCGGCCGGGAGTATTACAACGAGTGGCACGACCTGATGGTGCGGGTCGATGGACCGGTGGTCGCGAGGCTTGCGGGCATCTTCAGCAGGACATGGCGGAAATCGGGACCGCTGGGGGATCTCAGCCTGTTTTCCAAACCGAAAAAGTTCGGCAAGCCGCAAGCGCTCGCCGGCGGTATTCCCCTGCGGGTGCTGCGGACCGAGCCGGGGATCGGTCGCCACGAGATCCGCGACGGCATGCTGCTTGCGATCCGGTGCGCGAAGAAACGCATTCTCATCGAGAACCCCTATTTCGCCAGCGATGAAATCCTCTGGGCGGTCCGGGCGGCGGCCTCGAGGGGGGTGGATGTGCGCGTGGTGATGCCAGCGGAGGGCAATTCCGCGATCATGGATGCCGGAAACCTCGCCACCGCCCGCGTCCTCATCGGGGCCGGCTCGAAAGTCTACCGCTACCCGCGGATGACGCACATGAAAGTCATGGTCTGCGACGATTGGGTCACGATGGGTTCCGCGAACCTCGATGTCCTCAGCATGCGAATTAACCGGGAGCTGAACATCGCGTTCTCCGACAAGGCCGAGGTGGAACGGCTGGTCGCGGCGGTTTTCACCCCGGACATCGCAGGCTCGCGCCGCATCCGCCGTGCGGAAACCGAGGGGGCGATCGCCCAGTTCGCGGAGATCCTTGCGGATCAGTTCTGAAACTCAGAGGGCGATGCGCCACCGCTTCCGGAACGCGCGAAGAGCGCTGTCACAGCCCTTGAACACTGGGGTTCACCCCTAACGACGCTGGAGACCGCGGCTCCTATCAAGGAGGTTTCCTCGATCTTTCGCAGAAGTCTGTCAACTGGCCGCCGGGTAAAAGGAAGGCGCGAGACGCCGGGCGGAGTTACTTTTTCTCGATTCGGTAAACGTGGGACTTGGTGCGGAGGTAGACCGCTTTGCCGTCGAGGGCGGGGGAGGCCATGCAGCCGTCGTCGAGTTGGTTGGTGGCGATGATTTCGAGTTTGGGGCCGGGCTTGACGACGAAAGTTTTTCCTTTTTCGTCCGCGAGGTAGAGGTGGTTGTCGGCCAGGACGGCGGAGGCGGAGAAGTTGGTTTTGAGGGCGGAGTAGGCATCAATGTTTCCTTTGTCGGCATCGACACAGCTGAGGATGCCGGCCTCGGAAGTGAAGTAGGCTTTGCGACCGACGACGACGGGCGAGCAGCGGCCGGGGATACGTTTGAAGATGTCCCATTCGATGTGGGTTTTGGTGACATCGCCGGTGAGTTTGTCATCGAGCCGGAGGCCGAGGAGATGGGGTTTGCCGAGGCCGGTGTTGATGAGGGCGAGTTCGTTGCCGATGAAGACGGGAGCCGCAGCGTTGGAAAAGCCATTGTAAGTGATTTTCCAGAGTTCCTTGCCGGTGTCGGCATTGTAGCCGTAGCAGGCTTTGGCTCCCGGGGAGACGAGTTGGCGGACGCCGTTGAGGGTGACGAAGTTGGGAGTGGTGTAGGCTTTGCGGTAGTCGCCATCGCCGCGAATTTTTCCGTCGGCTTCGATATCTCCGTAGTCCGTCGTGCGTGGGGTTTTCCAAACATTTTTACCGGTCTTGCGATTGAGGGCGACGAGATATTGGACATCGACGCCATCCATCGAGAGGATGACGAGGTTCTTATAAAGAACGACGGAGGAGCCGGGACCGCGAAAGTGTTGGCAGGGGAGGTCACGGCGTTCCCAGACTTTTTTACCGGTCTTGCGGTTGAGGGCGGTGGTGCCGTAGCTACCGAAGTGGATGTAGACGTGGTCGGCATCGATGGCGGGGGAGCAGGATCCATAGCCATTGACGTGGTTGCTGAGGGGTTCGGGGTCTTCGTTTTCGAAGAGGAGGAGGTCGTGGATTTTCTTGCCGGTGGCTTTGTCGAGACAGACGGCATACATCTTTTTGCCATCGGGAGTGGCATTGGTGACCCAGACCTGGTCGCCCATGACAACGGGAGTGGACCAGGCGCGGCCGGTGACGGGGGTTTTCCAGACGATGTTTTTTGATTCACTCCATTCCGTGGGGAAGCCGTGGGCTTTGCCATTGGGGGCTGGAGGATAGATGCCGTCGTTATTGGGGCCGCGGAAGGTGGGCCACTCGGCAAGGGCCGGAGTGATGAGGAGGAGAGAAAGGAGGAGGCGCGAGAACATTGGGAAGAGTTTGGCTGTTCGGGGAAGGGCATCAAGGGAGAAGTTTGGGGTCGGGAAAAGACTGCTTGGTGGAAGCTTCCGGTTCGATGGGGGGTGGTCTATTCCCCAATTTGAATTTCCCTGCCCATGGAGGGGTAGGGTTGGTGCTGGTGGATTTCACAATTATAACCTCACTCCCCCTCAGTCGATTTCCCAAAGTTCCCACATCTATTATGAAAGTTGAAAAGCGGTTTTTTTTTGATTGCAGCAGTTATGCCGATTGTTTTTTCGGTGTCCGCTGGTGCGGCAGTGGTGGCAGCGACAAATTTCGATGGCCGTGTCCTCAGCCCTGCTCATACCGCAACAACCCTGAACTGGATCGTCAACGGCGTTCAAGATCCTGGGAACATGGCGGCGCTCAACGTGAGCGCAGCTCCGCAAACGATTTTCGACGGAGGTGATACCCCAAATATGTTTGCTCCCGGAATCAACACCGGGAACGGCAATACCTTCTGGACGACACGCGTCAGCCTTACGGCTGCCTCGGGAAGCGTTGTGACTCTCACCGATGTGACTTTTGACTCCTGGTCTATCAATGGTGGCCAGACTCAGAATGTGAACCGGAAGTCTGATTTCACGTTCTCGGTGATTGACCCTTCCGGAAATCCGGTGGCTTCGGTGGACGTGATCGATTCGCTTTCCGGAACCGGAGTGGGTGTGCCAATGGTGACTGCGATTTTTGAGACTCCGGTGCCTCTGACCGCATCCGGAACCTACACCCTTGGCATCAAGGGCGGAGATTTTCTGGGGGCCAATGAAACCGGGAATCATACGGCGTTGGACAATCTCTCGATCAATGGAATCGTAGGAGGAGGGGTTGGATTTGTGATTACCAAGATCGCTTTTGATCCGGAGGCCAATTCCCTCTCACTGACCTGGAATTCAACCCCTGGCACGACCTACGCGGTCAAGTATTCGACGGACCTGACTAATTGGGACTCTGATCTTGATGATGGTGTTCCGGCTGATGATGGGGAGTCTACCACGGTGGAATTTGATCTCACGGAGACGGATTTTGGGGATCTCACCAAGGCATTTTTCCGGGTTGAGGTGCAGACTGCCGGGTAGAGATCCAGATCTTTGCGCAATCAAGAGTGGTTCGAAAATTGACGTCCGGTGGAGGGAGAATGTCTCCTTGTCAGGATTTCCTCTCGACACATTGGGCGATGGATCTCCATTCTACGACGTATGAAAGCTCTTGCCTTCCTCCTGTTGACCCTTCCTCTTGCTGCCGACCATCATAAGTCGAATGAACTGACTGCTGCCGAAAAGGAAGCTGGCTGGACCTTGCTCTTCGACGGGAAATCGACGGAGCATTTTCGGAATTATAAAAAGGAGACCATTTCACCGAAGTGGGAGGTCAAGGATGGAGTGCTCACGCTCAAGGGTAAAGGGGGCGGGGATATCATCACCAAGAAAGAATATGACTCTTTTGAATTTACGGTGGATTACCGGATTTCCAAGGGGGGGAATTCCGGCCTCATGTTCCACGTGAAGGAAACGGAAGGCACTCCGTGGCGCACGGGTCCGGAGATCCAGATTCAGGACAATGTCGATGGTCACGACCCGCAAAAAGCAGGATGGCTTTACCAGCTTTACCAGCCTGCGAAGGGAGTGGATGCGACCAAGCCTGCGGGAGAATGGAATACGCTCAAAGTTCTCATCACACCTGAAAAGTGCGTGCAGTGGATGAACGGGACCAAGTATGTCGAGTATGTGAAGGGCTCGGAAGATTGGGATAAAAAAGTGGCGGCTTCAAAGTTCAGCAAGTTCAAGAACTTCGGTAAAGCGACCAAGGGCCATCTTTGCCTGCAGGATCATGGCAATGTCGTATCCTTCCGGAACATCAAGGTCCGGGAAGTGAAGAAGTAACCGTTTACTTCTTCAACCAGGGTTGGCGCTGATTTTTGGTAATCTCGGCGTCGAGTTCCTTCATGCGAATCCCGAGCTTGGCAACGAGTTCGGGATTTTTTTCGGCGAGGTTATTCTTTTCACCGAGATCGGCCTCAAGGTCGAAGAGCATGACCTGGGCTTTTGGAAGAGCCTGGTTTTTTGGAGCCTTTCTGGGGCGACGGCCTTTCTTGATGAGGAGTTTGTAATTGCCCTGGCGGATTCCTTCAAGGGCTCCTTGTGAGGTGTAGTAAAGGAATTCGTTTCGGGGGCTTTTGTCGGAGCCGGTGAGGAGATTGGAGATGTCGATGCCATCGATTTTTTTATCCGCAGGAAGAGGAGTTTTGGTGAGAGAGGCGATGGTGGGGAGGAGGTCGATGGTTCCGCAGAGAGCATCGCAGGTGGTGCCGGCGGGGATGCGGCCGGGAGCCCACATGACACAAGGGACGCGTTGTCCGCCTTCGAAGGTAGTGCCTTTGCCTTCCCGCAGAGGACCGGCGGAGCCACCGTGATGTTTGAATTGCAACCAGGGGCCGTTGTCGGTGGTGAAGATGAGGTAGGTGTTTTCGGTGAGTTTCAATTCACGGAGGAGGTTGGCGATGCGGCCGACCTCGGCGTCGATGTGCTCGATGACATTGGTGTAGGCGTTGAGGGGGTTGGGATCGCGCACACCATCGGGCACGTAGAGGGGAATGTGCGGCATGGAGTGAGGGAGATAGAGGAAGAAGGGTTTGTCCTTGTTGGTCTTGATGAACTCGATCGATTTGTCGGTGTAGCGCCGGGTGACAGTGCGCTGGTCAACGGGGACCTCGATGATTTTTTCGTTCTCCATGAGGGGAGTGTTCCACTTGGTGAGGGTGGATTGTGGGTCGGCCCACAGAGCATCCATGCCGCCGTGTCCGCCCTTGGGTTTGCCCTTGTTGTCAGGGTGGTTCATGTCGTTCGAGTAGGGGATGCCGAGGTAGGTATCGAAGCCGTTTTGTTGGGGGAGGGTTTCGGGGTGGTGGCCGAGGTGCCATTTTCCAAAGCAGGCGGTGGCGTAGCCCTGGCCTTGGAGGTGATCGGCAATGGTGTGTTCCTCGGGATTCAGTCCTTTTTTTGAAGACGGGAAGAGGACGTGCTGGTGCATGCTGACCCGCTTGGGGTAGCAGCCGGTGAGGAGGGCGGCACGGGAGGGTGAACAGACCGGCGAGGCCACCATGAAGTTGGTGAATTTGCGACCTTCCTTGGCGAGGCGGTCGATGTGAGGCGTTTTGATCTTGGTGGAGCCAAAGCAGCCAAGGTCACCGTAGCCCTGGTCATCGGTGAAGATGATGATGAAGTTTGGCTTGTCGGCAGCACGTGCGACGAGGCCGGTGGCCAAAAAAACGAGGAGGAGGATCTTGCTCATAAAGCATGATCCTGCCTCCTCGGGGGAGATTGCAAAGCTTGAAGTTTACGCCTTTTTCACCTCGACCCATTGGCCGGTTTTAGCGGACTCGAGGACGGCGTCGCAGACGTATTGGGTCCCGAGGGCATTGCGGAAGTCGGGGTAGGCTTTTTCGGCGGAGGGATTATCGAGGCTCTTCATGAACTCTACGGCCCCGTGGACGAAGGAGTGCTCGTAGCCGAGGCAGAGGCCGGGGACCCACCAGTTGCCGGTGTAGGGATGGTCGCCATCGGAGACATGGATGCTGGACCAGCCGCGAGTTTCGCCGGGGACATCGTGATCGAAGTAGGCGAGGCGGTTGAGGTCATGGAGGTCCCAGGAGAGAGATTTGTGGTGGCCGTTGATTTCGAAAGTTTTCAGGGCCTTGTGACCGCGGGCGTAGCGGGTGGACTCGAAGATGGCGGTGGAGCCGTTTTCGAAACGGGCGAGGAAGGCGCAGGCGTCATCGATGGTGACGGGGTGGACTTCGCCGGTTTCCTGGTGGACGCGCTCTTTGATGAAGGTTTCGGTCATAGCGGAGACGCTGATGATGTCGCCATTGATCCAGCGGGCACAGTCGATGTTGTGCGCGAGGAGGTCGCCGGTGACGCCGGAGCCAGCGGTGGCGGCATCGAGTCGCCAAAGGGCAGCGCCGCCTTGAGGAAGTTCCTCGGACATGGTCCAGTCCTGAAGGAAATTGGCGCGGTAGTGGTAAATACGGCCGAGGTCGCCGCGAGCGACGATTTGCTTGGCGAGAGTGACGGCGGGGAGAAAGCGGTAGTTATACCAGACGAGGTTGGGAAGGCCGGCCGCTTCGATCGCTTCGACCATCTTGAGTCCCTGCTCGCCGTTGAGGGCGAGGGGCTTTTCGCAGAGGATCATTTTGCCATTTTCGATCGCGGCGAGGGCGATGTCGTAGTGGGAATTGTTGGGCGTGCAGATATCGATGGCGTCGATGTCATCGCGTTTCACGAGTTCGCGCCAATCGGTTTCGGTATCGGCGTAGCCCCACTGCTCGGCGAAGGCTTTCACCTTATCCTCCGAGCGGCCACAAATGACCTGTTTGACGGGGACGTGGTCGGTTTCGAAAAAGTGCTCAAGCTGGGAGTAGGCATTCGAGTGGGTGCGACCCATGAAGCCGTAGCCAACGACGCCGATGCGGACAGGTTTTTTGCTCATCTGTGTGACAGGTTAGAAAAGGGAGGGTTGGGGGCAAGCGCAATATGGAGCTTGGGTCTTTCAGCCCTGCCTATACTTGGAGAATACGCAGGTTTGCAAACCCGCTCTTTAGTTTACCGGGAGTCCGTCGCGGAAATGAATCGGGTCATTGCCGTAGATTTTTTCGGCGATGGAGCTTTTTTGGTGAAGGGGACTGTTTTCATCTTTGAAGGTGGAAGTTTGGCGTTCGTCAGCAAGAATAAATCGTTGTCGTATATTCCTGGATCCTAGAGTCAGGAATTTTTTGGGAAG
>CALFSW010000363.1 GCA_937916505.1 uncultured Verrucomicrobiales bacterium
TCACGAAAGCGGTCGCGGACACCGACGAATTTTACGGCATTATCGTGTCAGACACCAACGACTTGCTTTCACCGATGATTCCCATGATGCGAAGTCGCTATGAAATGGATGAAGACGGAGTGCGGCAGCAGACCAATGCCATCACTTCATTTCTCGATGGCTCGATGATTTATGGCTCGGATAGGGAACGCGCGATGGCTCTTCGCTCGTTTTCCGGCGGGAAGATGAAGGTTGATCCGGATGGGCTCCTGCCGATGAACGATCTCGGCTTGGAAATGGACATGGGCGAGGGGGGGAAGCTTGAAGACCTGCGGCTTGCAGGTGACACCCGGGCAAACGAGCAGCCGGGGTTGACTGCGCTCCATACCATTTTTATCAGGGAACACAATCGACTCGCGGACGAGCTGGCAGCGGCGAATTCCGGGTGGAATGACGAAGAACTTTATCAGCGGGCCCGCAAATTGAATGGTGCCATCTTGCAGGCGATCACCTATCGCGAGTGGCTCCCCGCCTTACTGGGTGCATTGGCCCCTCAACTCGCGGAATTGGCCTACGATCCGGAAGTGGATCCCTCAATTTCCAATGAATTTGCGGCGGCTATCTTCCGACTCGGGCACACCTTGGTGAGCCCGAAATTGATGCGGGTCAAAGACGACGGCTTTCTTGATTCACCTGCCAGCGTTGGCATGCGTGATGCCTTCTTTTCGTCGGAGAAAATGGACAATGAAAGCGCACTGGCGCATCTCTTAAAGGGAATGGCTTGTCAGCAACATCAAGAGGCTGATCTCGCGCTGACCGATGACTTACGAAATTTTCTTTTTGGAAATCCCGGTGAAGGAGGCTTGGATCTGGCGGCCCTGAACGTGCAGCGCGGGCGCGAGCACGGGCTGCCAAGCTACGTGGCCATGCGTGAGGCGATGGGACTGACCGTGCCGCGTGACTTTTCAGAGATCACCACGAATGCCGAGCTCGCCACGAAATTGAAAAATCTCTATGGAAGTCCGGAAGGACTCGACTTATGGATCGGTGCGCTTGCGGAAGACCACGCCGGAGACTCGGGACTCGGACTCTTGAATTCCGCGGTGATCGCAGAGGAATTCCGGCGCGTGGCAAATGGCGATGCCTTTTTTTACCGCTGGGATGAAGATTTGAGTGCGGAGAATTTGGAGATGCTCGAGACCTCAACTCTCTCCGGGGTCATCACACGAAATACGACCCTCGAAACATTGCAGACGAATGTCTTTTTCCTGTCCCCCACGCAAGCGGAGCCGGCCCTGGCGCTGCAAGTGGTCGAATCCGGGAAGGTGATCGAACTCAGTTTTTTGCAAGAGCCGGGATTCCGCTATGCCATCATGGATGGCGAAACGTTGGGGCTATGGACGATGCCTGCCAATTCCGACAATCTGGTGGGAGACGACACCACACATCGTGTGCAAGTGGAACGACCGGTCGATGGCTCCCAAACACGCAAGTTCTATCAACTTGTCCGGTCGATCAAGTAGCCGGAACCATCGTCATGGCTTTGCTGGCATTTCCGCTGGTCTCAAAAGACTTTTCCGGGAAAAGGCCATCAACCGGTTTTACCGAACATGATTTGCACTGCCGATAACGGGGCATCTTGGCACGGCCGATGATGCTTAAAAAGCTCTTTGGTTTGCTTTCCCTGACGGGGTCGCCCTGGCTACCGCGGCGCAACTATGACTTTGACAAACCGGGCGAGACCGCCTATTGCAACTCAGGAACGTGGTTAAGCAGCCCTGCCCATCACCTGATAGATCCCACTCCATGAAACGCCTCGCCGCCCTAGCCCTTCTCTTCGCCTCCCCCGCCCTCGCGGAAGAAAAACCGCTGAGCGACATTGACCGGGAGCTCCTGCTCGAAAAACTCAAGGAGATTCAGGAAACTTCAAACAGCACTGTCAAGGGACGCTTTGGAGTTGCTCTCGCCGCCTTCAAGAAAGCCCGTGAAAGTGATGCGGCCGCGCACGATCTCTACCTCAACTGCATCGAAAAAGTTCGCTTCGAAGATGAAGCCCGCAAGACCAGCGAATTTCGCGATTGGAAGAAACGCCACAAGGATCGCACCGACAGCGCCGGCTTCCGGCTCGCTCTTCGCCATCAACTCAACTGGCTCGTCCTTTCCCTCGAAGCCGCCCAGCTGGAGGACCTCACCAGTCTGTCGGGTCAAAGTATCTCGGTGCTCGAAGCCATTCTCCGGGATGCCGAAAAGCTCAAAGGCCAGGAGAGGCTCCTCAGCAGCCCGGCACTCAGCAGCATTTTTGCCGACGCCTATGGCGTGAATAATGCCAAGCCCTCCGGTTGGCCGGACGCCCCCCTCAAGATCGACGAGATCTACGAAATGATCGTTCTCCCTCCTCTGCGCACCCCTGATTCCCTCGACGCACTTCGCAAGGGATGGCTCAAACGTATTGAACACGAGGGTCTCCTCCTCGAAAAATGGACGGACGGGGGAAACGCCGACAAAGACCGCAAGCCCGCCTTCGACAAGTGGCTTGTCGAAGGACGAAAAGACCTGCTGTGGGCCATGGAAGTCGACCTTTTTCAAAGTGGCGACCAACGAGGAGCCGCCATCCGCATGCTGGAGCATCTCAAGAAGGATCTCACCCACAAATCCGCACCCAGGTGGATCTCACAATTCACCCGTCTCGTCGAAGGGGGCCCGGCTGAACTGGAAGAAGAAGAGACCGAATAAATGAAGTTTATCCTCACTCTGGCAATTGTCTTGGGTTCGCTGAACGCCCAGGAAGTGAAACGACCCGTTTCTCCGGCCAACCAGATTCCCGCCAACGATTCCGAACCCATCGAAATTCCGGTCACACCGGATATCCCAAAACTCCGACCCGCCGAAGACCCCGAAAAGCTCTTCCAAAAGGGCTTCGAACTCGGGCGTGTCGGAGACCGACCCACGGGCTCATACCGTCGGCTCATCCAGCGCACCGTCATGATCGGCGAACCCCAACAAAATCACGGGGCCATCCTCACTTTCGATGATCAAATCATCCCCACCGACCGGGGCCATTCCAGCGCCATGGACATTGCCAAAGACCTCCAGCTGCGGGGAGTTCGCGCAATTTTCTTCACAACGTCCCGGCCGTCTCTGAAAAATCTCTCAATGCCATCCTCCGGCGGACCTCGGATCGTAATCAACAAAAAGACCAGGTCCTCAAGCTCTTCAATTCACAGCGCCAGTCCTTCGTCAAAGGCATCCGTGACCTGATCAAGATGAAAAAAGGGGATCACTACCTCTGCGAGGTCTTCAATCACACCGCCTTTCATCAAAACATGAGCCGGTTCAAAAAGGACACCGCTCGCATGGACCTCTGTTTCCTCGGAATTCGCTTCATTGAAGAATGCCTCAATGAAGCTTACGCCGCCGAGCGGCCCGGCACCCAGCGCATGCGATACTTCCGCTTTCCCTTCCTCGCCGAACCCCGCGACAAACAAGCCAAGGCCGAGCTCAACAAACTCTTCACCGAACTCGGCCTCATCTCACTCGGCGAAACCCAGGACTCCAAGGATTTTGACAACTACAGCTCCACCCGCGCTTACAAATCCCTCGAAGCGGCCCAAAAAGGCAAACGTTACGACGTCCGCAAGGGCCCCTACGGCATCGCCGAGCAGCCGATCGCGCTCTTCCACACCAAGACCTGGTCCAAGATCAAAAAGGGGGTCTTAAAGTTCCTCGACGAGCACCCTGCCAAAGCGACTGTTGCAGCATATCCTGAACCCAAAGGTTCCAACCAATAAAGCCCCCTTCTCTCGTTTCCGGTCAATACGGGACGGCCGTCTTTAATCTCCCGTGTCCGATCTGAAAACCTTTCTCAAATCCCACAAGTCTGCTTGCGCATCGGGCCTCGGGAGGTTTTCTTATCTCTCAATGAAGCACGGCATTCTTTCCGCTTTCCTCTTCTCCGCAGTTCTGGCAACAGCCTCTCCTCTCCAAATTGACGATTTGCGGGTCGAACTCCAGAGCAATCCTGTCGGGGTGGGCAAACTCCCCACCTTGGGTTGGCAGCTTAAGTCCACCGAACGGGGGGTCCGACAGTCCGCCTATCAAATTCTGGCGGCAACGACCGTCGAAAAGCTCAAGGAAGAGTCCTCCGCTGATGTTTGGAACTCACAGAAGAAAAAGGGGGCAACGAGCCACTTGGTGCCGTGGGGCGGAAAAGGCCTGACGAACGGACAAAAAGTTTTCTGGAAAGTGAAAGTCTGGGACAGCCGGGAACAAGCAAGCGACTGGAGTCAGCCCGCTCACTTCGTCGCCGGAGGAAAGAAAGCCTTCACGCCCCCAACACGAATCTCGGGATTCGAGAGTAGCTCAAAAGAACTGAACACACTTTTTGAGGAAAGTCTCGCCCGCCTCAAAACCCGCCTCACCAACTTCGCCGAAGACGGCTCCCGCGACCTCGGCACCGGAGCCGAGGTCCAGCGCTCCGCACGCGCCATGCTCTACCACTTCGACGCCCTTCCCCATCTCACCGAGTGGATCCGGTTGATGGACGAAAGCCTCACCAAGGAAAACTTTTTTCCGGTCCAGCCAGGCTCAAAAGAGGTCGGCTCCGTATCCTCCGATGCCGGAGTCATTGTCAACCACCCCGTTTGGTGGATGGGCGGAGACTCCAAACTTGTGAGGAAACGCTGGGAGAACTTCGAGAAGTATATGATGGCCCGCGAGGCGCTGGATCCGAAATTTCAAGGAACCAAGTGGGGGAACGTCGCCGATAGCGAAGGTGTGCCCGCCAAATATCTCGACCTTTGCTATCTTGGTTTTACCACCCGACTGATCCGTGAACTCGCCGGCCCGGCCCAGCAACCGCTCAATGTCCTTCGCTTCCAGGACTATGCCGCCCGAATCCGGGTGAGCTTTGAAAATCAATACCTGAACGACGATAGTTCTCTCAAAGTTAAATCACAAACCGCCCACCTGCTCGCCCTCCGTTGCGGTGTTCTCACCCGCGAACAACAAAAACCGGTGATCAGCTCGCTCATTTCCTCCCTCAAAAAAGAGGGCCCGAAAGTCGGTCCCGTCGGAGCCTATTTTCTCCCTCAGGTGCTCTCCCTCACCAAAAATCAGGAACTGGCAGTTAAAACACTGATCGAACTGGACAAAGAACAACAAAAAACCTTCGCCGGCAACGGAGTCAGCGAATGGTTGATGGGCTTCCTTGCCGGAGTCGATTCGTCAGCCAATGGCTTCGAACAAGCTCTCATTGCCCCCAGAATCCCTTCAGACGGATCGGTTCGCTGGGTGAAGGCGTTTCACGTCAGTCCTCGTGGCAAACTGGCCGTAGAATGGCGCCAGCAGGATGATCAATCCCTCAAAGTGGAGATCACCATCCCGCCCGGGGTCTTCGCCCGCATTATTCTTCCTGCCAAAGATGGACAAAGTATCACCGAAAGCGGCAAGCCTCTCAAGGAAGCCACCGGAGTCGAACAAGCGGCAAGAACAGGTTCCTCCGTCAGTATGATCAGCCATTCCGGAACCTACACCTTCCTCATTAAGTAAAGAACCTTGGCTCCCTGTCGCGATTATTTCGTATCGCCGACACCCGCGTCATCGGGATGACCTTGCAAAGATTGATACTGCCACTTCAGGGGATCCAGGAGTCCGGTCCTGGGAGCCCCCCACCGGGTATCCACCCCGGGCGATCCGGGCATCGTCGGATTGGTTGTCCGCCGCTCCCCCCATCTTGGATCCACGCCACACCCCGCGAGGAACAAGGCTAAGATTCCGATCGCTGGTGATGGTTTCATGACTCGTGAAAAGTTGCCAATTTCACTCCGATGTCAACCTGATTCAAGAAACAGACGACAACCATTCGACCACTCCCTCCAAGGCCCGGGCCCGATGGCTCATGCTATTTTTGACCTCCTCTCCCAATTCTGCAAATGACTCCTCATGGCCCAAGGGCGCAAAAAGGGGGTCGTATCCAAATCCCCCTTCTCCCCTTCGACCTTCAAGGATTCGTCCTTCAATCGCTCCTGAAAAACTTGCCAGCGCCTCACCGCCACGGGCCATGACAATCACACAACGGAAGCGGGCCGCGCGCTCGTCCCTACCCTCCAATTCACGCAAAAGTTTTTCATTGTTGAGCTTGTCGTTTCCATCCTCCCCGGCATAGCGGGAGGAATACACCCCGGGCTCCCCGTTGAGGACATCGACTTCAAGACCGGAATCATCGGAAAGCACCAAGGCGTCGGTCAGCTTGCTGATTGCAACAGCCTTTAAGGTGGCGTTTTCGACAAACGTCACCCCTGTTTCTTCGACCTCCGGGGGATCTTTCACAGCCGACAAATCACAGACTTCGTAGTCGCTCAAAATAGCTTGAATCTCTTCCACTTTATGAGCATTGCGGGTGGCGATGATGACACGCTCTTTCATGCCCACCAAATAACAGCTTCAGATCTTTTTTCGACAAATTTGGAATAAATCAGCCCTTTGGGACGCCTAATGGCATATGAAAACATTGAAAGGCTCGTTCTTCGCCCTCCTTGCAGCCGCTGCGGTCGGCATCGCCAATGCCGGCGATTACCTCACCGATTTTGAAACAGCCAAAAAGAAGGCGGCTACCGACAAAAAGCCCCTCCTGGTGAAGTTCACGGGATCCGACTGGTGTCCACCCTGCATCAAGCTGCACCAAGAGGTCTTCTCCAAAAGCTCCTTTAAAAAGGCGGTTGAAAAGGACTTTGTCGTGGTCGTCCTCGACTTCCCGCGAAAAACAGAACTTCCGGAAGAGCAGGCCGCAGCGAACAAAAAAGTGGCCAAGGAATATGGCCTGAAAAGCTATCCAACGGTGCTGCTCATGGATTCCAAAGGTAAGGTTTTCAAGTCCATGTCAGGCTACGCCGGGGGCGGGGCCGAGGCCTACCTCAAGGGACTCAAAAGCTCACTCCGGGCCAGAAAATTCAAATAGAACACTCGCTCGCAATCCATTCACCTGGATTGTGGGAACACAACCTCGCTGTGGTTTTTCGGTGCGACCACAGCGGGGTCCTTTTTTACCCGTTTTTTGAAAATTCGTTCGTCAAGAACGGACTAATTCAGTGGTCTCAGTCCCAGCACGGTCTCCAGAGTGTGTGAACTATTGGGACGTAAGGTCGGTTTGTCAGTTCCGGCATTGGCACACTCCACACAGACAAATTCCTTATAGCCTTTATCGGGCAGATCCGCGATGGCCTTCGACCCTTCTTTCCAGGGATTCCAGATCACTGTCGAGCGGGAACCGGCCTTATCGACGAAGACCGAACGAAAGCGATCAAGGTCACGAATCAAAACCGATGACATCGATTGGTAGATCCGATCAACCTCGCCTTTGATTTGCAAATTTTTCTCCTGATAAATCGGCTCCTTGTCATCGCTCAATTGATCGACGTAGTGGGAGCCTTTGACTCCTTCAAGCTGGATCCGCTCGATGTCTCCCAGCGAAAGGTAAGTGTGCAAGGCACTGCTCACCTTGTAGGTCTCCTCTCCCGTATTCGTCATTTTGAGCTTCACGCGCAGTTTGTCGGCCACCCGAATGGTAGCGGTCAATTCAAAGTCGTATGGAAAAAGCTTCTTCGTCTCTTCGTCGGGAACCAACTTGAAAACCACCGTGGCCACTTTTCCTTCCAATCCTCCCGAAACCAATTCCCAGAAACGGGTCCGGGCAAATCCATGGGCAGGCTTGGATGGGTCTTCCGGATGATCACCGAACCATGGCCAGCAAATGGGAATGCCACCGCGCAAGGGAGTCCCCTGGATCATCTTGGCTTTTGGGCTCACATACAGCACCGGAGGATGCTCTGTCGGGGCCCACGTCAAAACCTGCGCACCATGCAAGGCAATGGTGGCAGCAGAAACAGGAGTTTGGACATCAATGACCGGAAAGCCGGGCTCAGGCTCGGTTACGGTCAACTCGGGGGTACCGCTCAGAATCGCGGTCAGGTCTGCAATCGTTTGGGACATGGAATGAAGGAAGAACTCCACCCTTGCCATAGCTTCTTGAAAATTGGAACAAAAGAATCAAAGAATTTTCCGCATGCGCATTTCCGCTATTCGCCGGACCTCTTCCAAACCTGCGCAACAATCGTTTTCTTCAACTTCATCGGGGCAATCACGCCCGAATGACGATAAAGAATTTCACCCTCTTTTCCCACCAGGAGAGTGTAGGGCAGCGCGCCATTCCACTCCGGATCAATCGCCTTCGCCAAATCCTCGGTGTCTCCATCGAAAATGTAGTTATTCGTGGTTCGTTTCTCCTCATCCAGCAGGGGCTTGGTTCGAGGAGAAAGGCCACACTCGTTGCGCTTTAAGAATCTGGTGACCTTGTCGATGTCCGTTGCGGGATCCAGGCTAATGGGGATGAATTCAAATTCCTGCCAGGAATACTGGCGATAGATCTTTGCCAGCTCGGGGAACTCAGCCACACATGGCCCACAGCTCGTCGACCAAAGGTTGATGAGCCTCATTCCACTTCGCCCCTTGTTTGCGACCAACCTGCCCAACGTGGCCGCATCAGCGACCTCCACGGTCACCGGTTGCGCCTTCCACTTGCGATCCTGCTCTGCAACCATTGCCGCTTTTTCCATCCACTTGGTCGAGCACCCCACCGGACGGGTCTTCACGGGATCAACTTTCTTTCCCGCAAGAATCGCCTCGAGGGCATCCCGGGCTTCGTTTTTCTCCACCGGCCCCACCCTCCGCTTCCCATTGTCCATCCGGCCGTTGTAGCGAAGCTTGAGGTCGCCATCAAAGATGAAGACATGCGGAGTGGCAACCGCTCCATAGGCCTTCGCAACTTCCTGGGTCTTGCCATCGTAAAGATAGGGCAGATTAAACCGACTGTCTTTCGCAATGAGCTTCATGTGCTCAAAACCATCATCATAGACCGTCCAACCGAGCTCGGGCGGATGCAGACCCTCGGGCGAATTGCTATTGATCGCCACGAACTGAACGGAGTTCCCTTTAAAATGATCAACCAAGGCCACCATCCGGCCATGTGAAGCGATGGCATCGGGACAGTGATTTGTCGTAAAAATCACCGCCAAAGCCTTCCCTCCCGAAAAATCCTTCAAGGTATAATCCTTTCCGTCGACTCCCGGTAGCTTGAAATCCGGAGCCTTTGTTCCTTCCGTGAGAGGAACCGGCGTGTAGGCAAGAAGCGATGAGGTCGCCAGCAGGGATATCAGCAAAATACGCATCTCCTAAATACGGAATGACGAGGCCTTTCTAGCAAGAAGATGAGCAACCGGCAGCCCAAGCAGAATTCCAAAAAACATTCCGGAAATGTGAGCCAGGGTATCCACTCCCGGCCCTCCAATGCCATTCATCGTGAAGATCATGATCCCCGCAAAAAGAGGAGCAAAGGCCTGTAACCCTTTCCGGTAGGACCTCGCCCGCCACGCGGCATCCAGCCCCGCGCCCACCAACAGCCCCAAAGCTCCAAAAACGGCCGTCGATGCTCCAAGCGAGCGGTGGGGGTCCGGAAAGTGAATCCAGGTGTTCAGAAGGTTTCCCAGGAAGCCGCTCAACAAGATCAATCCCCACCCTCGCAGCGGACCAAAGGAATTGGCCACAAAGATCCCAAAGATCAATCCGAACACCGCATTCCCCATGAGATGCTCCATGTCGGCGTGAAGAAACAAGGCCGTGAAAGGCCGGTAGACCTCGCCATGTTCAACGACCCTGATCGCCGAATCCAAATACCGCTCCTTGAACGAAGGGTCCTGTAATTGCCGGGTAAAGCAAAACAACAACACCCCGATCCACACCAATGCCAAATCCACTCCCGAACCAAAAATCGGCACCACCGCTGGCACGGGCTTCATCTTTTGTTCCTCGGCATACAATCGGAACTCCTCCCGGATGGCTTCCTCGAAAGCTTCCTGTCCATGAATCACGTAGCCGTCTTCCTCCACCGTGATCAGGCAATCCAAATTCATTGCCAACACCACCAGAGCATACTCCTGGGCTTCCCGTAATCCCTCGAACCGGGCCACAGGAACAAGTTCCTGTGCGATTTCATGAGCGGAAGGAGTTTGAACCATCTTTAGCTAAGTTGGCCCGCCATCCCAAAGCCGCAATACCTGGATTGATAATTCTCGCTTGACCC
>CALFSW010000364.1 GCA_937916505.1 uncultured Verrucomicrobiales bacterium
GCAGTCTCAACTCGTCTCCGCCCTGGCCTCTTCCAATAGACCTGTCGTTCCGTGCTCCCCGCACCACCGCTCGATGTGCTGAAAATCCATATCGCCCTGTACCTTTAAGATATTCACCACGTCCGCAAAGTCCTTTGACCGGTTTCCACCCTTCGCCCATCGAAGCTTCTGAATCACCACATCCTCCGCCCGCGGAGCCCACACCCAAGTCTCCTCATCGAGTTGAACCACCACCCGATTCTTAAAACGCACCTGATCAAAGTCATCATCACTCAGATGGAATAGCTCGATCTTAAAATTCGATCCCTCCAGCAGCAGGATCTCTCTTCGTGTCGCCGTCACCATCTCAAACGAACTCTGCTCGTCAAAACGAACCCCCTCGGGTAGCCGCTTCGCAATCTCAGACAAATCCGTCGATTCGAAGTGAAATACTAAATCCGCATCCTTGGTCGCTCGCGGCACCCCATAAAGGTTCGAAGAATACGAACCTACGATCATGTAAGAAACCTCAAGTTCATCAAAGATTCCAATCAAGGCCAATACCGCATCATTTCCATTCATGGGCCTCAGTTACATCATCTCAACCCGCTTCCGCAGCTCCACCCGACACTCCGCCTCATTCCACTCGGGATACTGATTCCGAATCCCCGCCAAGGTCCACCGACAAGCATCCTCAAATAAAGAGGCCCCTGCTAAAAACCGCTCCTTCATTGACATCCGCCGCGCCTGCCGGACCTTCGATTCAAGACACGCCCGCGCATCCTCTCGAATCTGTTCGTCCGTCAACTGCATGTCCCGAGCATACCCTCTCATCATCCAAAACACAGCCGAAAACGCCTGGCCGGACTCCGTAAAACGAGCGCCATTTATAAATTTCCCTCCTTCCGCGTCGCACTTGAAATTCTGGAACTCGAAGAAGCGGAAGACCCCGATGGTTCCTTCGGCGTCACAATTCCTGTCGTCCCCGCCACCGAACAACGACTCAAAGCTCATAAACTCATCGACAAGGCATTTTCAAAAGTTCGAATATTCAACCCAAACGCTCAGGGAAATTGAGTCTGATCCATAGGACTCCGCGTCACGAACACCGGCGATTCCATTCATGTGAAATGGCCCGGGTCCTGCATCACCTTCCAACGACGGGAAGCAGGCTGCAAAGCATCGAAGCGACAGGTTCGCTCTCCTATCCGTCAAAAACCCTTAATCTTAATAAACCGATGAAATATGGTTATCTTTTAGACATGGATGGAGTCATTTACCGGGGGACCAAATTGATCCCCGGCGCGAAGGAATTCATCATGCGATTGCGCGAAACGGACACCCGGTTCCTCTTCCTCACCAACAACAGCCAGCGAACACGGCGTGATGTCGCGATGAAGCTCTGCCGACTGGGAATCAAGGCCACCGATCGTGACATCTTCACCTGCAGCATGGCCACCGCCCGCTTTCTGGCGAAACAAAAGCCCGGCGGATCGGCGTATGTCATCGGCGAAGGCGGACTACTCACGGCCCTCCACCAGAACGGCTACTCCGTCGTCGAAGACAACCCCGACTACGTCATCGTGGGAGAGGGCCGGACGATGACTTTCGAGATGATCGAAAAGGCCGTCCGGCTTGTCGCCAAAGGTGCACGTCTCATTGCCACCAACCTCGACCCCAGTTGTCCCACTGATGCCGGAATCCGTCCCGGCTGTGGAGCGATTGCCGCCATGATCGAAAGCGCAACCGGGAAGAAGGCTTTCTCAGTCGGCAAGCCCAGCCCGATCATGATGCGCGCCGCCCGAAAGCAACTTGGTCTCTCCAGCAGTGAAACCATCATGGTCGGCGACACCATGGAAACCGACATTCTCGGCGGGGTTGGACTGGGCTATCGCACCATCCTCGTGATGTCAGGCGGGACTTCCCGGGAAGACTTGGGGAACTTCGCTTATTTCCCGGACCTCATCCTCAACAGCGTGGCCGACATCCCAAAGAATCCAAAATTCATGGATCGAAGCAAAGTCCTCGCCCATGCTTGAACGAACCTTTGATCATCGAACTATTTTCCCAAGTGGGTCAATGAACACTTTTCATCCCGCTTGGTTCGCAATCTGCATACCTCACGGAGAATGGTTTCGTTCTCCTCTCTCCTGAAGCAAAAGTCCGGTCCTCTGACGTCCGAGCTTCTCTTGCGGCCCAATGATTTCGGCTTGGGAAAGCTTCCGCGGAATCTCGAAACCGATGGCACCACCACTTCGGTCTGTGGATATTGTTCCACAGGTTGCCAACTCCAGTTTCACCTTCACGAAGGTGAGGCGGTGGGCGTGACCCCCGCTTCCGACTATCCGGTAAACCTTGGCATGGCCTGTCCGAAAGGCTGGGAAGCCCTCGCAGTTCTCGACTCTCCCGAACGAGCCACCGAACCCATTCATCGAGGCACGGAAATCTCCTGGGGGGAAGCTGCTCAAACATTCACCAGAGAGTTTAAGCAGATCCAAAAAGACCACGGCAAAGATTCGGTCGCTTTTCTCTCCACCGGTCAGATTGCCACCGAAGAAATGGCCCTTCTCGGCTCTTTTGCCAAATTTGGCATGGGGATCAAACACGGCGACGGGAACACCCGCCAATGCATGGCGACTTCAGTGGTGGCTTACAAAGCAAGCCTTCGGCTTCGACGCGCCACCTTACACTTATGCCGATCTTGAAGAATCGGATGTCGTGATCCTCATCGGCTCCAATCTCGCCATCGCCCATCCCATCCTCTACCAGCGACTCGCCCGCAATCAGCGCAATCCCGATATCATTGTCATCGATCCCCGGGCCACCGAAACCGCTCAAATTGCCACCGATCATTTCGCGCTCAAGTCAAAGGGCGATCTCCCCCTCCTCTACGCTCTCGCCCACTGCATCACGAGGGACGAAAAATTCGACCGTCCTTTTCTCGACGCACACACCGAGGGACTCGAGGAATTTGCCTCCTTCGTCAGAGACTACTCACCCGACGCAACCCGCGAAAAGACCGGAATCGCCCGTCACCGGATCGAAGCCCTCGCCAGGCTCATCTCCAATCCATGCAAGCGGGTTTCGATCTGGTGGACGATGGGGGTCAACCAATCCCACGAAGGTGTCCGCACCGCCCAGGCCATCATCAACCTCTGCCTATTGACCGGCAACATCGGCAAACCGGGAACGGGGCCCAATTCCATCACCGGCCAGTGCAATGCCATGGGCTCCCGACTCTTTTCCAACACAAGCAACTTACTGGGTGGACACGACTTCGGGAACCCGGAGCACCGTGAAAAAGTCAGTAGGATTCTTGAAATTCCCGAAGAGCGAATTCCGACCGAGGCAAGCTGGGCCTACGACCAAATCATTGAGGGAATTGATTCTGGAAAGATCAAGGGCTTGTGGGTCATCGCCACAAATCCCGCACACAGCTGGATCAACCAGGATCGCTTTCACGAACTCCGTAAAAAGCTCGAGTTCCTCGTCGTGCAGGACATGTACGCCGCAACCGAGACAGCCAAAACGGCCGACCTCCTTCTTCCTGCGGCAGCCTGGGGTGAAAAATCAGGCACCCTGATCAACAGCGAGCGCCGAATCGGAACGATCAAGCAAGTCCGGCAAGCCCCCGGCCAGGCCCTCAGCGATTTCCGAATCTTCCAACTTCTCGCCAACACCTGGGGTTGCGGGGAAATGTTCAAAAATTGGTCAAGTCCACCCGCTGCCTTCGAAATCATGCAACGGCTCAGTGAAGGACAACCGTGTGACATCACAGGCATCCGGGGATACCAGCACCTCGATGAGGAAGGTGGCATCCAGTGGCCCTTCGATAGTGGCATGCCCCGTCCCGGTCATGATCCCCTCAACCCGGATCTGCAAAGCAAGCATGACCGGGACGGGGCATGCCACTCAGGAGAACGCCGTCTCTTCGAAGATCACAAATTTCACACGCCTTCCGGCAAAGCAAAATTTCTCTTCGATCCTCCCTCTCCTCTCCCCGAAGCAACGACCGGAGCCTATCCCCTCACTCTCCTCACCGGCCGGGGAACAAGTGCCCAATGGCACACCCAGTCACGAACCAAACAAAGTGCCGTTCTTCGAAAACTCTATCCCGCCACCCTGCTATTGGACCTCCATCCCGATGACGCCGGGCCACTCGGAATCAACGACCGCGATCCCGTCACCATCACGTCTAAAAGAGCGGGCATCCCCGCCTTGGCTCATCTCACGACCTCGGTCCGCCCGGGAGAAGTATTCCTCCCAATGCACGAAGGCATTGTCAACCGCCTCACTTTCCCCGCTTTCGATCCCCATTCCCGGCAGCCGTCCTACAAGGCCTGCGCGGTCAGAGTCACGATTGACCGGGCATAGCCGATGCCGGATCAATGGAGAGGGTCCGATCCCCTGCCCATTCGAACCCGACCAAAAGTCTCCTCACTCCAAACAGGCGAATCAGAAAGTCACAAATTACTGCGGCTTATTCCTCTTCAACTTTCAGACGAACGAACCAATTCGCACCCATTGGCGTGGGAAGCGTCAACCGGAGTGTCACCGTCTCGGTGCCATCGCCATTGTCTGTTGCGATTCCGTCGGGCTGCATCATCAGCATTGTCGATGCTGCCGCCCAACCATCCAAAGTCTGGGTTGCTTGGACGGTGTAATTGATTCCGTAGATGGCATAGCCATTACCAGTGGTGCCACTCCCATCTTCAGGGTTCAGTTCACGAAGCCGGCGATAGGAAAAGAGAAGGTCGCCAGCTGTGACGGAGTCCTCCACAAGAGAGGGCCTCACCTCGTTGCTGGCTCCGGACGGATCACCCCCCAACGCGTATTCCATGAGATTGGACAAGCCATCCTGGTCGGGGTCGGCCAACCGATTTGAATCACCCAGAGTGTAACCTTCTATCCACTGAGGATAGCTTTGCACAGGCTCTACCGTAATCGTCACTTCATCCTTGATCCCGGAAGCCAAGGCCTCCATTTCCAATACATAAGTTCCCGGTTGATCAAAGGTCACCGAAGAAACCGGGCTTGTATCATCAGTAAAGGAAGCATTCCCGGGGCCTGATGAGAGCGTCCATTTGACTCCTCCCGACACTGGCTGGCCGGTATGTTCTCCGGAAAGCATCAGATCAAACCCCAGATCCGAACTACTGGAAGAACTTTGATGAACTTCAACCACAATGATGTTTTCCCCCGCAATCAGAGCAGCCGGATCAAGCACCCTTTCGAAGAAGGTGTCTTCATCACTTCCACCAACCGAACTATTGGCACGAGTCGAGAATTCGATGGCCCCGGCGGGCATGTTGACGCGCTGCACTTCGATTCCATTGAGGTAGATCACCGCACCATCATCGACGAGAAGATTGGCGGTAAGAGCAGGGTAATCAGCCGGGTCATCGAGATAAAAACGACGTCGGAAATAGGTCGAGATATACTTGCTGGAAGAGGAACTGCCAAAACCCACCGTTGTTGTTTCGTCGTTGTCGCCATAGCCAAATTTGGCGAGTCCTTCCTTCCAGTTGTCATCCATATAGGGAAGAGCTTTCCACCCCGCGATCGGTTCGGCACCGTCGTCCTGAAACTTCCAGTAATCTCCTGCCGTCACAAAACGTTCCGCGGCACGGGTGCTGCCCGCCAATGAAAGGCTGGCATTTACTCCGATGCTGACATCCCCCCCGGCGTCGGGGACTTCCTCAAGGGCATTCTCGTCATCGATGATCGTCACCGGGGCCAGAGCCGGAGATCCCACCGCGAACAATCCTCCCGGAACGGGAGTGATCGAAACCAACTCGTCACCTTCCAATTCGGAATCATTCGAAACAGAAATCGTAAACCCAGCCGACGTCGCACCAACCGGAATGGTCACACTGGCAGGCACACCCGTAAAATCACTTCCGCTCGTGGCATCGCCACTCAAAGACAAGGGAATCAGCAAGGCCTCGGTCGTCGCCCCCGCTCGTGTCAATCGGATCGTCGAGGTCGAACTCCCATTCTCCCAAAGAAACTCATCGAGAGCGGCAATCGTCACCACATTGCCTGTCGCCACCAAAATTTTTGCTTCCCCGCTGATCGATCCCGATGTCGCGGTCACGGTATAAGTTCCCGGCGCGGAGGCAGTGAACACTCCTTCCGATGAAACGCCCGCACCTGCCGGCATGACTGTCCACGTTGGCACGACCGACGAAAGGTTCCGCGCACCACTGAGCTCAAGATCGAAGCTCAAATCACTGCTGTCATCGTCTTCCTGATGCACTTCGGCCGCCAGAAGATTGTCCCCTTCAACCAGCAGAGCCGGATCAACCGTGAATCGAAGTAGAATTTCTTCATTCGAAGACGAGACATCGTTGGATGCCTTTGTTCCGGCACTCACCGTTCCGGTGGTCAGGTTGTCCCGGACGATCTCAGTCCCATTTAAGAAAACCCGGATCCCATCGTCTCGTTTCACCGAAAGCTTCAGCCTCGAAATTTCATCAACATAGGCTGCGGTGAAGGTCCGGCGAAACCAGGTCGTAATGTGTTTGTTATCAGGATCGGCTCCAAAATCCACCACCGTCGTCTGACTATCTCCATAGCCCAACTCAGCAGGACCGGACAACCAGGCACTGTCATCAAACCCCGCCGTGTTCCAGGTCGCTCCCGGATCAACTCCGGTATCGAGGTAGCTCCAGGTCTCTCCAAACGGAATGAGCAAATCGTCACCAATCGTGTTGTCCCAAATTTGGGCCGTTAGCTGAACAGTTGAAGCAATTTCAGTTGAGACCTCGTAGGGCGACACCGTGATCGACTGAAGTGGCGCTCCGGCCGGCGCGGGAGCGCTACCAAAGAAATCCGCACCACTGAACTCCGGATCCGGAGTCACAGGCATCGCAACCGCAGATTGAAAAACATCACCATCGAACATCGCTCCCAGTGTCGTGCCGGAAGAAGTCGAAAGCCCCGCCATGAGATAGCTGCCATCGGCCAGTGTGATGCACTGACGATCGCTGCCCTCGACAAAGACCCGGGCTCCCGCCACCGGTTGTCCACCTTGCAAAACCCTTCCTCTCACCACTCCTTCATTGGACGGATTTCCCACCTTCACGAGGACGCGTTCCCTGGCGATCCCGCCTTTCCGGTCCGAGCAAGTGATCGTCACAACATAAACTCCCGCGCTGCTCCAGCTTCGAACCGCAATCGGCGAATTGAGACCCTCAGGAGCAAAGGTATCGCCGATATCAAAATCCCACGCATAGGCGAGAGTGTCCCCCTCCGGGTCATTCCCAATTGCAGTCAGGGTGACGTCCTGATTCACCGCCACCACCAAAGTATCGGCCGACAACGAAACCACAGGCGGGGCATTTTCCGGAGCCGACAAAGTGGCCGACAGCGTCGGTTGCATCAAAAAATCCGAACTCCTCGTACCATTATTAAGTCCGTGGATTGAAAGCACATTATTACCCACCACCAATGATCCCAATCCTCCATTCGCGGAGAATTCCTGGAAGACGACCGCGTTGCCATCGCTGTGGTTCTCGGTCGCACCCGAATCCCATGTTGGAGACACGGGGGCATGATCTTGGGCAATCTGAACGCCATTGAGATAGGCCACGAAGCCATCGTCGTATCGCATCCTCAGTTTCAGTGATTCCATCTCGCCAAGATTCACTCCGGCATCGATCGTGAATGGAATTCGAATGTAACAGGACTCGCTGTCCGATCGCATCGAAGCCACATCGACTCCGAAATACGAATCGTAATCCGAACCGGTATCATAGCCAACACCCAGTGGTCCCGAAAACGGCCAAGTGCTGTCGTCAAATGCAATTGCCGTCCAATCGATCCCGGTCGCGGTGAGGGCATCGGGAATAATCGCGCGACACGCGTCGGTTTCCCCCACCAGGGAGATCTCTGCTCCCGTGGCAACATGAACATGCACGTCGATGTATTCATCCGGAGCGGATCCTCCTCGGGCCATCGGAGTGACACTCACTTTGCTCTCAGCGTCGGTGTAGGTCCGCCCAATCAGAAGCGGTGCGTCCCACTTGTCGCTATTGTCACGCGTCCAGGAGGCCCCACCGGTCGAACCCTGATCGGAATAAGGAGTCATATCCAGCAAGGTGCTCGATCCTCCTCCACTCCCCGTCCAGTTGAAGAGGATGCCATTGAGAAGATAGTCATTGTCCGAACTCCGGTTGGGCTGCCGCCAGGCCGTCCGATAGCTCAGCCAATACTTGGATAGAGCACCACCGGAGGGAAGACGCAGGGCACGCAAACCGGTGGCATTCTCGTCATCGTTTTGAAAAAGACGATGGGTTCCCGTTTGATTGCCACTGATGATGTCGATGAGATCGCTGTCGGTGATCCAATCAAGGCGCCACTTTTCGTGAACGGTAAAATGTGGAAGCGTCGGGTGATTCATGTCGCTTCCGCTCTGCGCACTCATCACACTGAAACGATGCCCGTATTCCACCCGGCCAAGGCCATTGGTCGGAGTCGATCCGCGCGGATTGAGATCACTCGTATAGTTGAAGTGAGCATGGGAAAGCCCGAGATTATGACCAAATTCATGCCCTGAGGTCCGAAGAGAGGTGTAGCCTTTTTGGTGGTGGCTCTTGCGGCCGCCAACTTGTGCGACCCCGGCATAAGGCCCAATCCCGCCATCCGAGATGATGGTATAGAGATCGAAGTTATTGTAGTCCCAATCCTCTCCTTCGGCATCGCCCATGACAATAGCCGCAGCCCGGGCCTCATTCATCATATCGCCCAAGCCCTTCCCAACATACTCCGACTTGTTCATCGTCAGGGTAATCATGTCAGGAAAGACCGTCGTCACATTGAGTTTCCCGTAAGAAGCGATGCGGTAATGCTCCGCGACATCATCCTGATGGCTCTGCGCGGTTGCAAGTGACACCGGCTCATAGGTGGGATCGTCATCGCCAAAACGAACCCGCAGGTAGAGAATCCGTTTATTCCCCTCGGTCCAAGGGCTCCCGGCTTCTTCAAAATCCCCCAGGGGGCCCGGCGCATTTTCATCCGCCACCAACCTCGCGACATAATGGCCGAGTTCGTCCTCACTCGCGAATCTTCTCTCCCGACCAAAAGCCTCCACAACCAACTCGTTGACATCAGAGATCCTCCTTACCGGCTCGGGAGAAAAAGCGAGCGCGTCATCAATCGAAATTCCAAAAAGAGAAATGCGATCCTTGGTTTGCAAGCCAACCCGACGCCCATAGGTAAAAGCCCGGTAGCGTTTCCCATCGAAGGTGACAAAGCTCTCCTCGGTGGGTGCGTTGACGGGCCGGTCCATGCCACCAAGGTAGCAACTCACCACCCGTTCAAACCCACCCGCAGTCGAAACCGGCAGCTCAAGTAAATCCACAATCTCATCGGGTAAGCCCAAACGGTCATTTGTGGGAATTGCCAGTTGCAGGGCCCGTTCGGGGTCGAATCCGACCATCCGCTTTAAGATCGCCCGACGAGCATCCGCCAACTCCACTCCCTCTTGAAGATCAACGTTCTTCGGGGCTTCCTGAAAAGCCTCCAACCAAACCTGAAACTCTTCAGGGGCACTGGACAAAAGAACCCCGGCCTTATCCTGAAAAAGATCGTTTTGACCAACGAACCGACTCGAATTCCTGACTCCCGTGCGATCGGGAGATCGCGATTCCCGGCTGGTCCAAATCAGCACCAAAAGAAGCAGCGGAAGAGCAATGCGGAGCCAGCGGAATAATTTCATAAGAAGGAAAGAAAGATCCGCGATCTGCGGAGTTGGTCATCCTGTCGCAAAATCCCGACAGCGCAAGGATTCCAAACTTAACGCGTCTGGCAGGACGATCCCATTATCCCAAAAAAACTCCCCGAATTAGACCGCCATCACCGTGTCGCCTGACCCCGGGTGCACACCATCTGCGAAGCCGTTGACATCCGGCCAATAAGTCCCCCCATTCATTGCCGGAATCTTTGCACTAAAAATCCAAATAAATCTCGGTCCTCCGATTCGCGCGACGGCCTGCCGGATTGTCCTCACCATCAACAGTTGCGTTCGGGAGACGCGGCTTCGCCTCACCTTCAGCAAGGGCGATAATCTGAGCCTCGGGGACGCCAACTCCGAGAAGGTATTTTTCAACCGCACCTGCGCGCTTACCCGAAAGATCGTCATTGTACTCGTCGGTGCCGAGAGCGTCAGTGTGACCAGAGAGGGTGAGCTTCTTGTTTGGGTCGATCTTGAGAAGCCCCGCCACGATGTCGAGCTGCCGCTGTGTTCGAGGAGTCAGTCCATCCTCATCAAAACCAAAGTAGAGAATCAGAGTATCACCACCGGCGGGATTTTTTACGATAGGAGTGAAGTGCACATCGCCTCCGGCGACCCGGTTGGCATAGTCGGCAAGCAGAGAATCAAGATTCACTTCCGTCACCCGCCATGGATGGGCGGCGGAAACCCGCTGAACATTGACTCCAAAATCAGAAGCCTTTCCACCGGTTTCATCTTCCACATGAGCCACAAACCCAGCCGTAAGATCCTTGTTAAACATGGCACGCAAGGGCTTCTGTTCCCGAAGCTGGTACTTGGCCTCTTCGAAAATAATGCAGAGACCGGCGATCTTGGCATCGGAGACTTTCCCTGAATCCACAAAAGATTTGGCATCATCGAAATTTTGATCGAGGGCAGCCTGGAGAAAGGCATCAGTGATCCCAAGGGAATCGATGAAAACGGCACGGCCAGGCACATCTTCATCCGGCAACTTGATCTTATCAACTCCCCACTTCCCGGTATCTCCGCGAAGAAGATCGAAATAAATGCGCGCACCCTTTTGGCTTCCTTGCATATTGAGCGCCCAACGTGACTTGCGGTTTGCTTCAAGTTCCCCAATCTCGATCACCGGGTCCATCGCACTGAGTCTAAAATCACCCTTCTCCGCGAGAGCCTGCAGTCCCTTGAGATGACTCTCATCAAGTGCCTTCTGACCAATGAGTGCCGTGGTCTGCTTTAAGTCGGAGTCTTCGAGAGCCTTTCCGATCTTCTTCAGAAGAGTTTCCGGATCGAGTTCGGCGGCCCCCAAACCCGCGTCAATGAGCATTTGCTCGGGTGTCGGGTCCTTGACGGTATCTTTGGGCTCGGGTTGCGGAACAGGATCCGAGTTAAAGGGATCAATCGGCTCCGCCTTTACGACCGGTTCCTGCTTCACAACAACCTCCTTAGGGAGCTCCGGCGCGGGCTTTTCAACGGAAGGCTCTTCCTCGCTTCCCCCCTGCATAAAATAAGCCCCGGCTCCAATCAGCGCAGCGGCAATGAATGCTAGAAAAACGAATAGGCCGAAATTTGAACGTGGCTCGTATGAATCGTAAGTGCTCATATCTTGATCATTGGGGTTAATCAGTCGGTCCCTTGGTGCGTGGAATACGCGGAAAAGTCACGACTGAATTCTTATTCCCTCGATAGACGCGAATCTTGGTCTCATTGACCGCAGCGGTCGCGACAAGCCTAAGATAGAAATCCTGACCGTTTCGAATTCGGGCTTCATTGATTTCGAGAAGAAAATCATTGGGTTTGATTCCTTTCTGTTCCGCAAGGCTCCCGGGTAGAACTTCGCTGACAAAAACACCGCCGCGCATTCGGGACCCAAAAGGCAAATTGCGCACTCTCAAACCAATCGTTTTGAGAATGGCCTCATCTGAAGCGAGGCGTCCACTGTCAGCCAACTGCTCCGGCTGCCCGAAAGGATTGGCTTCTCCCACGACCGCTTTGAGATTCACGGACGAATTGACCCTCCAAACACTAATGATCGCTTCAGAATCAATTTCGGATCGCTGCACACGATTCAGAAAATCCTTGGTCGTCTGAACTCCTTCACCTTGGTAAGCTGTGATGATGTCATAGGATTTCAAGCCCGCCTGCCCGGCCGGCGAACCCGGGGTGACGTCCAGGACCACCACTCCCCTCCCCTCCTGATAGTTGAAAACACTTCGAAGGTAGTTGTTGAGATCCTGGGTCCTGAGTCCGAGATATCCGTGAACGGGGCGGCCTTTATCCAGGATATACTCCATCGTCCTTTTGACGTCGTTCGAAGGGATCGAAAATCCGATTCCCTGGAAGCCCGGATTCTCCCGATCTTCGCTATAGATGGAGGCATTGATCGCAATGATCTCGCCAAGGTGGTTGAGAAGCGGTCCTCCGGAATTTCCCGGGTTAATGGCCGCGTCGGTTTGAAAAAGATCCCGCTGCCCGTCGGATAAGGACCGGTCACGTGCAGAGATCCGTCCAACCGTGACCGATTCTCCCAAGCCGAAAGGGTTGCCCACCGCAATCGCGATCTGACCCACCCTGACATCTTCCGAATCACCAAACTTCAAGGCAGCAAACTTTTCGTCAGGCTGGCTGCTCTTGATGCGCAGAACCGCGATATCCAGTAGCTTGTCCGAATTGATCAAAGTTGCCGGAAGTGAACGGCCGTCGTGAAGAGTGACCCGAATTTTCTTATGTCCCTCAATGACATGATGATTGGTGATGATGTGACCTTCCTCGGAAACGATCACCCCGGATCCAAGTCCGGGGGTGACCCGGTCACGCTCGTACACCCGCCCCTGCAGCGGGTCCAGGATCCGCTCGCGCTTGAGGATTTCGGTGTCAATGCTCACCACCGCCGGCGTCACGCGATCGACCAGGGCCACCATCTCGTCATTCGCACGGATCAGCCCGGGAACCTCACTGGGATCAATGGCGGGATTCATTTGCAAGGTGGCATGTTCCGGAGCGAATTGCCCGTTTTCCACCTCCTGCTTGAGGCCAAAGATGGGGTATCCACCGCGCCAGGCCCGATACACATGCACCGAGAAGAAAGCTGCCACGAAGACGAGGCAAAGCACAATGACACGTTTAAAGGTCTCGTTCATAAAGTTGATAAGGGTTGGATGAAGGGTAGCTGATGGGAACCGATTGTCATCTCCCGTCTCACGGTCGCTCTGCCACCGGTGCCGTAGCTTAAGCGATGTCCGGAGCTCCTCTTTTCTTCAAAATTCCTGCTCCAAAGAGTGAAAATCCGTTAGAAGCGAATCATGACGATTAGGAAAGCGGGAAAAGACGAGTGGGACAAAGTTGCCTCCCTCATCTTTCATTCCACCAACCAATGGTACCAAAAGAACCTCAATCGGGGCTGTTTCCCCGGCGAGGACCCCTCGATTTGCCGGATCTTTCCGGAGATTTACGAGGATCTCGACCCCGGTTGCTGTCTTGTTGCCGAAATCGATGGCGAACTCGCCGGATCTTGCTTTTACCATCCGCGCGAGACCCATCTCTCCCTCGGAATCATGAACGCGGATCCAAAATTTTCCGGACAAGGGGTTGCTCGAACCCTTTTGGATCAGATCATTGAGCAAGCCGGAACCAAACCTGTCCGCCTCGTCTCCAGTGCCCTCAATCTCGATTCCTATTCGCTCTATACCCGAGCCGGATTCCGCCCGCTCGCCGTCTATCAGGATATGTTCCTGCCTTCCGGAAAATGCCTTCCGCCGCAATCGGAAGGAATTCGCCCCGCCACCCCTGATGACATCCCCGCCATCATGGCCCTCGAAGAAAAGATCAGCGGAATCCGACGTGAGAAAGATTGGCGCTTTTTCCTCTCCGATGAAAGCGGCGTCTGGCGTGGCTTGATTGATGAAAATGGGGGAGAAATCACCGGCGCCCTCTTTTCCATCAATCATCCCGGCAGCCGCATGCTGGGGCCTGGCATCATGCTTGATGACAAGAGCGCCTTCGATCTCATCACCGCGCACCTTGCTTCATTTGGAAAGGACAGCCCCATCTTCCTGGTCCCTGCAACCGCGATCCATCTCGTAAAGCGACTCTATGAGCTGGGAGCCCGTAATTGCGAAATTCACCTCAGTCAGGTCCTTGGCCAGGCCCAGGAACCAGCGGGGGTCGTCATGCCCACCTTCATGCCCGAAACCGGGTAGTTCACTTTTTTCCAAAGTCTTCACCATTCGGATGGCGCTTTTACAGGTGGTTCCATGAAAACCTTTCCACTTTCACACCCTGATCGCCAAGGACCTCTTTTAGGTCCTCGACATGATTCCAGCTCAGGACGACACGGTAAAACTCACTTGGTCGTGCAACGCTCCGTGCATCCCCGGCGATCAAGAACAGGAGATTGACACAAAAAGAGACAATGCCACTCTCCCAGCGAATGAGGTTAGCCACTTTGGGATTGTTGTTTCTGTTGACCTCCTGCGGAGGTGAAAAAGAGGATCCCAGTCTTGTTGGGAAATATGAGAAGCAAAAAAAGGAGATCGCAGCGCTGGAAGAAGAGTTGTCGACTGTGAGGAATAAGATCGCGGAAATTGAGATCCCCGATCCAACTTCTGATTTGAGCAATTTGAAGGCCGAAATCTCCAAAGCTACCGACGACCGAAAAGGTCTTGATTCCGAAATCAAGGAGCTGGAGAAGCAAAAGGTGGAGGCGATTAAAAATCTTGCCGAATATAAGGAAAAATACCCCATCCGCCCACGATAACCTCAAACACAAATCATCAAATGTTTCACGAAAGTGCGCGCAATGTTGGAATAGTCGGTATTTTACTCGGTCTCTTGGTAGTAGCCGGACTCTGCGGTCTTGGATTAATTGTCCTGAGTGGGCTGAATAATGAATCCAAGGGACTGTCGATCGAGGCCCGTCTTGAGAATCAAAAGGTTTATTCGGAAGAGATCTCGGCAGATCTTAAACAAGGAGAGATTCGCTTCGTCGAATTGGAGGGTTATCAGGAGAAGCTGCGGCAGATCGCCAGGGTAAAAGTGGCCTTGGCCAAAGAGCGGGAAGGAATCAAACTGGCTCATGGAACAGTTTTGGAATTGCAGGACGGCA
>CALFSW010000365.1 GCA_937916505.1 uncultured Verrucomicrobiales bacterium
CAATTTCTTCACCGCAAAACTATGCCGGGAGGAATTTAAGAATTCGCGACATTCATGCGACTTTGACCGTATTTATCGTGGCTCTGCCGCCCAGCTCATGACCTTGTATCATTCGAACCAACAGGGGCTGTTCGATGAACCAACAGGGTACGATCGAATCAACGCCGCGATCTATAAGATCATGCGCCTAAGCGACCTGCCAAACAACAAAGAAATGGGGGTGGGACCGGATGGCACGGTGTTAACGCTCTAAAGCGCAGCCCATATTGTCTCTAATTCGCAGGTGACCCGTTCGTCGGAAGATTTGGCATCTTTCGCTACAAGAGGTTCACGCAGCCGAACCTGCAAAAAGTTCCGGCGATTGGAATTTGTGATTTAGATTTTCTAAAACCCCTGCCTTTCGGGATGGGCATCTCAAAACGTGGGATCCAAAGCCCGCTGACAACCCGACTGAAGTCGAAGATTAACCCGATTTGTTCATCAGAGAGCCTTCAACGCCGCATCGCCGCCAGTCTGACAGTCTAACCGCCTTCCAAAAAAAATGAGATGCGTCGGTTCGACAGCATCTCAAATATTTCGCGATGTCCTACCGCATCAGCCCGGTTTTAAATGGGTCTCTCCAAAAATAAAATGGCAGCCCCCATGTCCAGCCTTCGGCCACTCGCCGGAGGCTTCATTTTCGATTAGAATGTTGCGCGCGCGCCGACGTGGAATCGGCCACTCTCACCATCCTCGAAGCCTTCTTCGACGATCTGAGCTCCATAATCAAGTCGAACAGAAACATTGTCATCAAGCTGGTAGCGAATTCCCGCGCCGGCACTGCCCAAATTCAAATTCTCTTCGTTCGGAAGTTTGTCAGCACTGGAAAGAGCTCCATAATCAAGGAATACAAGCGCCACTGCAGCATCACGAGCGTTGTAAAATCCCAACCAACGAGCGGGAGAAACCGGCGGCGTCCGCAATTCGAGAGTTCCGATGAAGCCATTGTCGCCCCGGGCAATTCGTTGCTCAAATCCGCGAACTGAATCGTAGCCACCCGCACCCAACGTCTCACTTGCTAGCAAGTTTGTATTGGAAGTCTGAGCCTGAACCCGACCGATCAGCTGCCATTGTTTTGGCAGGCTCTGCTGACGCTCCGCCATGACTCTTGCGTAGGTGTAATCTGAGGTCGCTAAACCACGCTGCTCTCCATAAATCTCATCCGTCCCTTTTCTGGTAATATCTCCGGGAGAGAGCACCACCTCTGAATCCAGCGACCATTGGCCTGAAGAATCACGTGCCGTGGCGTTGTATCCGATAGAGAACTGGACGATCTCGGACGTTGAATCAAATACTTCAAGCGTATTAAAATCAAGAGCGCTGTTGCTGGATTTGAAATCCATCCCGACTTCAAATTCGTGCGTCCACTTTCCAAGTGACTTCATCGGAATGGCATAGCGCCCACTCAACTGCTTGTTGAGGCCGCCCGTAACGAGCTCCTGTCCATCAATATCGAACATTGCCTCAGACTCAACATAGGCCCCAAGCACAGTCAGTTGATGGCGCCAAGGCAAATACGAGGCAAACACGACGGAATGACCAACCAAATCGGCCTCAGATTCAAAGTTGGTCGTAAACTGATAGCTTAGGAGGTTTTCCTCACTGAAGAATAGCGGCCCTGCCCAACTGCCACCCGCGGTAAAACGTTCCTGACCGAGAATCTCGTTTCCGGAATTATCAACACCAACATATCCAGAAAGCGCTTTAATCTGTTCCGCACGAAGGATGATATCCGTGGTTCCGTAGTCAGCACCGGGGCTGTAAACAAGATCCACCCGGCGAAACGAATGCTTATTCATCCAGTTCAAGTCGTCCAGTAAGGTGCTTCCCTTGATCACTTCACCCCGGCTCAATCGAACCTGACTTGCAAGCAATTCAGCAGTCGTTCCTTCAACACCTTCGACCAAAACATCTCCGACACGGCCTTCAATAATTACCAACTGAAGAACACCCGTAGTGACCTCTTGCTCCGGAACCAAAACGTCAATTACCGGCATGTCACTTTTGCGGTAGGCGACAACCACATCCCGAACGAGCATGTTCAAATTCTCCAGAGAGAGCGGAGTCCCCAAATAGGCGGCAAGTGCATCATTGGCTTTCTCAGGCAGGGTTACGCCATCCGCAACGATCCCGCTGATGCCGCCCAAACCTGTTTTTGTAACGGCCCGTGTTCCGGAAACAACCCGAATTCCACGAAGACTCGATACCAGCGGGGTATCATCCACCGCTTCCGCAGCTGAAACATCCCCTTGAATGCCAGTGCCTCCTCCAAGTGGAGTCATTTCCAAATCCTGGTTCGCACCACCTGCTGAGAAAGGATTTTTCCATTCCCACTTTCCATCATTATCTCCTGGATACGCAGTTGGGTTGACTCCCCGATCCAACCAGCGTGTCTGCGCCCGGGTCGGAACCGATCCAGTGTAAACCAGCTGGTTATCCTGAACGTAGCGTGATCCCTGATTAAATGCGCGGAGCTTATTTCCTGTCGGAGTTTCCGGATTGATCGGTGCCCCGTTGTAACCATACATGGCCTTTTGCCGGGAAACCTGAACCAATGCCGTTGAAGGGTCCAAAGGAACCTTCTTAATCATCATCTGATTCGCCGCTTTTTCCTTGGCCTCTTCCTGAGCAACAATTGCTTCGTGTCGCGCTTCGCTTTTCGCGACTCGCGCCTCGCGGATCCGCTCTATCCGTGTCTTTTGCTGAGGCGTCCGGAAATCAGGAAGGGGTGGAAGTTCAATAATTCGTTCCTCTTGAACCAATTCTTCCTGCCAAAAATCGTCAACCCCGAAAGGCTTCAAACGTGATCCACTTGGAGTCACCGAATCCTCGGGTGCGACCAACTGACCGGGTGCCCCTCCCATTCGACGTGGAGCCTGCGCAGGAGGCTCACCCTGCTCGACTGATCCAACTCGTCGACTGACTTTATCTTTCCCTTTAGCGGCGCCACTCTTGCGCGCTTCCTGCCGAGCGATCAACTCACGCTTCTGAGCATCATCTGTCGCTTTGCGTTTTTTGCGAATGCGTTCCGCCATCCCTTCGTCCGAGCGCGAACTTCCGCTACCCAGATTAGGCACGGGCGGCAGTCCACCAAGAGGTGAATTTTGAGCTTGGATTGAGCTTAGGCTCATTCCACAGAGGAGTAGGAAAGTCAGATAAAACTTCATAGCGGGATTTTCAGCCCAATTAACAAGAGGTTAATCTTGAATACTGAAAGATTTCAAGGGGTTGCGCAAGCTCAATATTCACTTTTTTCACTCAAAAATGAAAAAGCCTCCAATCTCTGCGATTGGAGGCTTTTTCGAAGATTACTACTTTAATGGCCGGTTAAGGCCCGGAAGAATCAATTTCCAGAACCAGCAACACCCGCACCGAACACCCGGTGACTTGAGTATTTGTTGCCCTGAGGATCGAACACGTAATAAGTCAGTCCAATGTTTCCAACAGGTCGGGAAGCCCGTTCACGTCTGCGGCGCTTTTCCTCGTCTTCCTCGCCTTCTTCGTCCCCGTCAGTACGAGAGCCGAAGATATTATCCAGAGCTCGCTCAGCATTTTTAAATCCATTTTCTTCTCCGCTTTCATCGCCTTCGAACAGTCCAAGCGCAGCCAAAAGTCCGCTTCCTTCGCCGGTAAGGCCGTCAAGCCCTTCATCGTCACGATCAAAAGAATCAAACTTGTCGGAAAACAAGAACTGGAGGAAATTGATTGGAATCACGACAGGCACAATCTCAGACTCAATCTCAGGAATAAATGGAGCAACCGGCAACGCCTTCGGAACTTTGGAAACGGGTCGGATGGCATCGTAGTAGATGGTGTATAGGCCAGCTCCACTCACACCGTTACCGTCACGGTAATCAGGTGCACTGCTTCCCAACACCCCTGCATTGTTCGCCACAAGATTTGGAATCCCACCAGGATCACTGACTGCTGTAATTGAGCCTCCCTGAATTTCAGCCAAACTCGTTGGGAAAGGATTGCTCCCTGGAACGGTCGAAATCGCTCTATTGTCCCACCAGAGATCCGGCGTGAGATAGATTTCATCTTCGCGACCGGCGTAAATCCCGCGAGAACGATCGAAAATCGCTCCTGTTGTGGCAACTGAATCAGCAAAGTTTGCCTCCGTCCCAACATAGGTAGCGGTTGCTTCATTGATTCGAGTGCCCATTCCCATCAGATTGTTATCACGCTCTGGAATGTAAAACTCAACGTTTCCGTTGCCCCCATACAATCCGCTGGAAAACACCGAGCCACCCAGGGTCTCAAGGGTTCCCGTTCCACCGTAGAACGGAAAGTTCCGTGCAACAGCAACCCGCGTCTCACCAAACAAAATCGAGATTGCCTGAGCTTGGACTGCTTTGTCAGCATGTCCGACAAGAACCGGACGATTCGCAGCACCGAAGGTTCCATTCCCACCAATTGCAATATTGATGTCGCCTGAGCGAAGCCCCAAACCAGGTCCCTGAAAAGATCCAGCGGGTGAAAAACCATCCCGAAGCCAATCACCGTTTCCGATCATTGTGTAATTGTTAAGCTCCTGCCCGGGATTGGTTGGCTGCCCTCCCGTAGAGGAAAAGTTATTTCCTACGAGCAATGTGATATTTCCCGCCTTATCTCCGCTAACCCCGGGGCCACCATGTCCGATTTGGTTGATTGCACCCACGATTGGCTCATCGACACCATTTCCGGATACCGTTGAACTACCCGTCATTGTCAGATCGTTCGTAACAACAATCAGGATATCACCTTCCATGTCAGACTCAGTCACTGGCCCCTGCCCAACTACACGACCAATCTCGTTGCTGTAGTGACCAATCTTGACGGTATTAAGCACGGATCCCAAAGCGTTTGAAAGGTCATCATCGGCCCGCACCTCAGTCCGCTGACTTCCGACCATCGTCAGGTCATTGCCAGTGAAGATTGAAATATTCCCGGTTGAAGGCGCATCCAAAAGTGTTCCGCCGTGACCAATCACCGCAGAGGCACCAATGACAAACTCTTCGACTGCAGTAATTGGAGCTTTGATATACGCATTCGGACTTGCCTCCATGTAGAGGTCATTGCCCACATTGATTATAATATCACCCGTGAATCCCGTTGGGACGTTGTTCAGTCGAGAACGATCGTTTGCAGCATCAGACGCAAAACCATGTCCGACTTGAGTATGAGACGCCCGATAACCGTTTCCTGCATACATCGTCATGTCATTGCCAACATCAATCGTGATGTCTGCAGTTGAATCAATCCCATTCACGGTGCCTTCAACAACAACCACGTCGTAGGCGTCGAGGACCGCGCCATGACCAATCTGGATTGCATTTTGCTGAACTGGATTAGCGAAAGTGGAAGTTCCGACATTTTGAGCATTGGGATCATTCTCTCCTCCGGCACGCCCATCCATCATGAGGTTACCACCAACCGTAACATCAATCGTTCCGCTCAACTCCATGGCTTCATTTCCTCCAACACGATCTGCGTTGTCGGCTCCACCATGACCAATGCGGGTCCATTTTCCGTCATAAGCACCGTTTTCCATCAGGAGGTCGTCAACCGCTGTCACGATGATGTCGCCAACTTTGTCGTTGAAGGTGCCCGTCTGTCCCGTGGTCGATACCTGATCAACATTGCGACCCCCATGTCCAATCTGAACAAATCCATCAGTCGCATTGCTGCTCCCGCCGTCGCCGTCGTACACAATCTGGTTGTCTGTTTTCGAATCACCCGGCTCGAGATGAGTCATTGTGATCGAGCTTCCTGAATCCACCGTAATATTCGCGGTGTTAACGCCGCCATTGGTATTATTGACGCCGATGCCCCCCTTGATAAAACGGTCTGTAATCCCTGCAAAAGTAGGATTTGCATCCTGAGAACCGTCACCATTGGTGTCAATTAAGCCACTCGTGTCAGCAACTCCGGTATATTCCACATCCAAAACTCCACCGGCATAGCTGATCGTGATATCAGTGCTGACGTTGTCAAAAGTGAAATTCTCTGTCCGGGAAAAATCACCACCAACCTGGCCATACGACTCAGTTCCGTCATGCCCGATTTTTGCATAGTTGTTCTGATAGGCGCCTCCAACCATCGTGATCCCATTCGCAGTAATCGTCGTTCCAAAAACAGTATCAAACACAGGCGCAGGCCCGGCAGCTCCCGCCACAACATTGATATCCCCACCGCGGTAAAGGAATCCATTCCGCCAACCGCCATGTCCAATCTGGGCAGGAGAGCGCATATCCTGATTGCTATCACCGGTGTAATCAACCAATCCACCTCCGATGACCGAAATATGCCCGGCCGCTACGACATTGATATCTCCGGCCATGACGCCTGATGTCTCCATATCAGCCAGCTGTCTTCCGTTGTGTCCAATGGAAGCGTGGTTGAACTGATTATTTCCGGCAATCACATTGACATCACCGGCGGTCGCCTGAACATCGATATCACCCGTGATATTCATAAAGGTCAGGGAACGGTCAAATCCGCCGCCAGACTCCAGGCCAATCGACATACTGGAAGTTTGCGTCGTTTCGTTAGCTCCCTGAATCCGCCATCCGACCAATTCACGATCACGATCGGTGCGGTTCGAAACATATCCGTTTTCTTCGGCCCACACCGCAAATCCGCGTCCACCGTGACCGATCATTGCCCAGCGATCTTCCCGGGCGTTTCTCGCACCGTTTTCAACTGCCGGCAACGCACCAATCAACGCGGTATCGCGGGTATCTGCGGTTTCATATCCTTTTACGGTCACTCCATTCAATCCCTTGCTGATCACCGTGATACTTCCGTGAAACCCTTTCATGGTGTGGCCATCGAGAGCCTCAACCGCTTGCGGCCCGGCATAGGAAAATTCGAGTTCACGACCACTTCCATCAGGTCGCGCAAGGTCACCGGTTACCAAGTCGACCACCGCTGATGTATGAGTGTCGAGGCGAGGGTCCATAATCGAGTGGACGGGAACAAATCGATCGGCACCATTTGAGTCTAGTATAGTACTGCCACCCACTCCGTTAAACAACGCTCCCCGTCTCAAATTCGGGTCGTTGAAATCACCACTGTTTGCAAAGAAGCGAATTTGCTGATCCTGATTATCATTTGGATTCCAAAAAGCGTAGCCATTGGCAATATGCCCAATGGCAGCCGCCCCCCGGGTGTTCGATCCTGCCAGAACCTTGACATCTCCCCCGGCTTCGACATAGATATCTCCGACAAACAAACCGGCCTGACCCGATCCACCATGACCGATGAAAGCCGGAGCAAACTGTCCGTCATTTTGGTTATCATTACTGGGGTTATTTGAAGAACCCATGCGCTGATTACCCTGAATGGTCACGGCACCCGCCGCGTTGTCGACAGTCGCCGTCAAATTCTGGGTCGCCGCATTTTGATGGTAAATAATCGCCTCGGAAGTGTTCACCCCGGCAAGCACATTGATATTTCCATAAACCGGAGCCAAACGACTGATACTGGTTGCGACCCGATCATTGGTAGCTCCGTTGATTGACCACCGGCGAACGAAAGAACTTCCATTGTTAGTTTCGGTGCCGCCATTATTCAGCGAACGGTTGTCCGCCCACCCTGCGGCATCGCCACCATGGCCAATCTGGGCAGCGCCACTATGACGACCGCCTCCGAAGAGATTCACGGAAGCCGTTGTGATCACATTGATGTCAGCGCGATTAAATTCATCCCGCCCCGCACCGTGTTCCGGTCTCAAACCACCCAGTCCGAGAGCATCATGATTATTAGCGATTCCATCCGCACTATTACCCGGATCGAGTTGCTGCCACCACCAGCCACCCGCACGCGCGCTGTTGAAATGGTTGGCATAGCGAATCACCGAACCGGCGACAACTCCGGTGCTGTTGATTGCCTGAACGCCATCCGCAACTCCATCAGAATCCACATCCACTTCAAATTGACCGGCGATAGCCACGACCGGGTCACCATCCCGGGTTGCAGCCATCACGAACCCTGCATTGTCAGCCCGAGGCGCAAACACCTGTCCCGCATCGCGAAAGCCGAGTTGAGTAAAGCGACTTTCACCGTTGGTGTCTGCAGCAATAATAAACAGGTTTTGCGCGGCAACATTGGTGTTCCCGAAACGACTTCCCACTTCAATGTTATTGTCCATTGAAGCACTTCCAATGAAAGTCGAACCGCCACTTCCGAACTGCCCGTTCTCTACGTAGTAATCCCAGACACGCTCCGGCCCAAACAAGCCAAGTGCGCCGTCATCATCGAAGAAGCGAGCTCCACCTGGGTCATCGCCGGCATTCGGATTGTAATCAGCGTCAAACAAGCCACCGGTCTCGAAGTCTGACTCAAACCCGGTCCAACCGGAGATCAGGTTGATTGATCCCGCACCCGAAGTGCGGATGTGAGTGTTCACAAAAATATTACCTCCAGCCAGCGCACCGAAGTCCGCTGCTGAGTTGGTCCACTGAACCGCATTGTGCCAGTTACTGTTATTGAAATCTTGAGTTGCTGAATTAGGAAGCAAATCTTCGAAGGTAATGTCACCATCTTCAGTCATGATCAGAACCGAGGTTCCCGCCTGAAGAATTGTATTGATATTCTGGATTGGAATATCGGATCCATTACCCCCTACGGAAACGTCACCCGGATCAAACAGAACCGTTCCGGACCGTCCACCGATTGAAGTAGCAGCTACGGTCCCGCGAAAAGCCAATGTCTCCAATCCGGAAACCTCAATCAAACCGCCGTTGCCTTCAGGTCCCCGTGCTGAGGCCGTCACGTCACCGCGGAAAATCGTATCTCCATTCGACCAGATCACTGCCAGACCGCCATCACCGTTGAGGCCGTCTACATTGATTTTGGTTCCAATCTCAAACGTAGTCGCGTTGGACTCACGCAAGTCGTTGGCGTCATCACCTCGAAGATCACCACCCACTTTTACAAAACCACCTTTGAGATCACCCGTTGCCGAAAAACTGGATCCGAACCGGGCAACAACGTCTGCTCCCGTCGCAATGACGGAACCACCAACGCCTGTCGCGCCATTCGCGCTCAGTGAACCTGAAACAGAGGTAAGCCCTCCTGAATCCACGAGAATACTACCGCCATCTGAAAAACCACCGGCATCGATCGTCGAACTCCGGGCAACTGATACGCGGGCTCCGGTAACTGAAACGGCACCGCCAGCTCCCGTAGAACCGGTTGCTTGAAGGTTACCATTAATAACAACACTATCGGAAGAATTCACGTTCACCGCACCACCAGTCGCACCATTTGCGCTGACCAGACCGTCCACAAGAACCGCCGTCGTATTCCCATTTCCGATATTCACAATACCGCCTTCGTTCTGTCCATTGGCAGAAACCACCGCAGTAGCGCCTACATTAATTTCACTTCCCAACACCGTAACCAGACCGCCATCAGTTCCGTCCGCACTCACGGTGCCGGAGTTGATATTCACGACACCCTGCTGGCCGCCATCGATCATGACTTCGCCGACGGTTCCATCCGCATTCTCCGCTGAGATGTCGCCGGTATTTGTAATGTCACCACCGACATCACCCGCAGACAAAATCACCCGTCCATTGGTCCTCTGAGACCCTGTGGCCCGAATCGTTCCCGAATTGTTAATCGCAAGCGCGTAGACGTTCCCGTGAGCCTTCAGCTCAACCGCAGCGCCCTTAATTGAACCCGTATTGGTAATTCCAGTTCCACCGCCCACTCCGCCAGCCACAACCGAAATTTTCGAATCACCCGAGCTGTGAACGATGATGTCACCGCCAGCACCCAATGCAACCTGACCGTTCAATGCCCCGATTGAACCATGGTTCTCAACAAAATTACCAAGAATAATCACATCACCCTCCGAAGATGAGATCGTTCCAAAGTTAGTCACCCCGGCAGCAGAACTGCCACGGAAGCGGTTATCTCCGCCATTAAGGAAATCGTTATCGTCGATGTCCAACGTCGAAAGCGTCAAATTACCCGCAACATCAACCACACCACCGGCTCCAACCAAAATCCCGTTCGTGTTGATCAACATCACTCCGCCGTTCGCCTTCAGCGTTCCGAAAATCGCGGAAGGATTCCCGCTAACAACCCGGTTCAATACCGAAGAATTTTTTCCAGGCTGAACGAACTGAGTCAGCTCACCTTTCGCAATCGAGAAATCCTGCCAGTTGATAATCGCCTTATCACTCCCCTGCGTGATCACCAGATTTCCGGTATCAAGCCCTTCAAAACCGATCGCACCGTGTACCACAACGCCGCCACTGGGGTTAGCCAGGGCAGTATCCTGCATCAGCATTAGCGCCGGCATCAACAGAGCCATGGTGGCTCGCTGGATCCAGACCGCTTTTCGAAATCGTTCGGTAATTTTCATGGCTTTTCTTTCCAATTGGAGGGTTGGAGAAAGGAAGATTGCTGAAACCAGCAATCGAACCTTCTTTTTTCGCAATTATTCGTAGCGTTGT
>CALFSW010000366.1 GCA_937916505.1 uncultured Verrucomicrobiales bacterium
GACGTTAAGTGGAAAACACGTTTTTTTCCTTTAGTTCACAAGTCTTAAAAGGTATCCCCCGCCCGCTAGCCAATTCCTTTCTTACGACCCATGTCGCAAACAGCTACCCAAAAGCCCGCGGACTCAGCCTCCGATATTCGAAACGCCGTCATCCGCCTCGCGGGAAACTCACAGGATGGAATCCAATCCATCGGAGCTTTCCTCGGCCAACTTGCCGGTTCCACTGCGCAGGAGGTCATGACCTACATGACCATTCCCAGCACGATCTCGGGAGGTCCTTCGATTTTCCAGGTTCACCTGGGATCCGGCGAAGTTCTTCACCCCGGAGACCGCGCCGATACTCTCGTTGCCTTCTACCAGCATTCTTACGACGGCCACCTCAGCACCCTGAAGGACGGAGGCATTTGTTTTTATGACAGTGACTCGGTCGAGGAGATCAAAAACGAACGGGGTATTATCCATATCGGAGTCCCTTTCACCTCGGCGACGATCGAAGCGATTGGCGGAAGCGCCAAATCACGCGGAAAAAACATCTTCGTCCTGGGTCTTCTGTGCGCTGTCTATCAACTCGACCGCGAGAAACTCACCAAGATCATCTCCCGCAAATTCGGCAAAAAATCAGAAGACATTCTTCGCAATGCCATGCTCGCTTTTGATGCCGGTTACGCCTGGCCGGTTCACGACATCGAGCACATGCCCATGGCTCCGGGTGAAAATGATGCCGAGAACCGGATTTCCACGGATGGTAATACCATGATCGCTCTCGGGCTCATCGCCGGAGGCGTCCGTTTCGGGGCCGGTTACCCCATCACGCCATGGACCACCATCATGGAATTCCTCCGCTCCGAGCTGCCCAAATATGACGGTATGTTCATTCAGTGCGAAGACGAACTCGCCGCAGTTTCTCTCGCCCTCGGAGCAGCCTATTCGGGCCATCTTGCCATTACCGGCTCATCCGGCCCCGGACTTGCCCTTAAGGCCGAAGCTCTTGGGTATGCCAGCATGGCCGAGCTCCCGATCATTGTCGTCAACATCCAACGTGGCGGCCCGTCCACCGGACTTCCAACTTCAGTGGAACAATCCGACCTGATGCAGGCCATTTACGGTTCACACGGAGATGCTCCACGCATTGTCCTTGCTCCCAAAAACGTTGAGGATTGCTTCTACACCGCTTTGGAGGCCTGCCAACTGGCCAAAAAATACTCAACGCCCGTATTCATCCTCTCGGATCAGGCAATCGCGACCCGGCTCGAAGCATTCGAAGAGCCCGATCTCGAAAAGCATTGGCAGGAACCCGAACTTGATCTCTCCGAACGCGGTGCCGACTTCAAGCCCTACCCGCTTGACAAAATCACCCGCCATTCGCCTCCGGGATCCCGCTCCTCCGAAGGGAAATATCCTGTCGTGACCGGTCTGGAGCACGATGAATGGGGACATCCCTCGGGAAATCCGGCAAACCACCAAAAGATGACGGACAAGCGGCGGAACAAGCTCGTAGCGCTTGCCGAATCTCTCCCCACTCCGGAAGTTCATGGCGCCGAAAACGGTTCATTACTCATCGTCGGTTGGGGATCGACCTATGGACCGATCAAAGAAGCAACAGACCGTCTGATGTCAAACGGCCACGCCGTTGGCTCAATCAATATCCGCCACGTCCATCCTCTCCCCAATGGCCTCGGAGAGCTCTTTGACAAGTATGACCACATTCTGGTCCCCGAGATGAACGACTCCGGCATGTATGGCTACGGTCAACTCGCCACCCTCCTGCGGGCCAAGACCTGCAACCCGGCAATCAAGTCTATTAATAAAGTTCAAGGAATTAGCTTCCGCGTCCTGGAAATTACCAACGAAGCCGAAGCCCTGATTGCCGGCAACTAACATCAACCACTTTCAACCCGACTCTATCATGTCAGATACCACCTCCGCAGCTCCCGCCGAAAAGCTCACCAAAAAGCAGCTTAAGGCCGACCACCCCACCTGGTGTCCCGCTTGCGGTGACTTTGCCGTTCTAGCCTCCTTTTTTAATGTCGTGCAGAAGCTCGGCATTCCACACGAGAAAATCTGCGTCGTCGCAGGCATTGGCTGTTCCTCGCGCTTTCCATACTTCGTAAATGCCCACGGCATTCACTTTATCCACGGCCGGGCCCTTCCCCTTGCGACTGGTATTTCCCTTTCCCGACCGGATCTCCACGTCTTCGTATTCGGCGGCGACGGTGATGGATTTTCAATTGGAGGAAACCATCTGAACCACGCCGCTCGTAAGAACGTCAATCTCTCCTACGTGGTCATGGACAACTACGTTTACGGTTTGACCAAAAACCAAACTTCTCCCACCACCCCTCTTGGACAGCGTTCCAAGACCGACCCCCGTGGAGCCATTGACCGCCCTATCAACCCCATGGCTCAACTGGTTTCCAGCGGAGCAACCTTCATCGCGCGCACTCACGCGGCACAGGTGAAGCATATGAACGAAATGTTCGAACGCGCCATCGTCCATCCCGGCTTCGCGGTCGTGGAGACCCTCTCCGAATGCACCATGTTTAACCCCGGATCTTTCGACGACAGCAACCCTCGCAAGGGAGGGGTCTTTGATCTCGTCGATGAAGAGACCCAGGACCTCGAGTCCATTGCTGCGGCCATGGACCTCAGTCAGGATCTCAACCCTGGTAAATTTGGCGTCTACTACGAGACCAAGCGACCAACCAAAAATGAACTCGAGCGTGAGTGGCTCACCGATGCACAGAGCAAAATCGGTGATCTTTCACAGCGCGATCTCCTCCGTCAGCGCTTCGCCTCGATGCGGTAGGAACCTCCTAAGTCTATTTAACCCAAGAAGGCGCCGTGAGAATTTTCACGGCGCCTTTCTTGTGAATCGAATGAGGTCAATGATTCCCGAATACAAGCCTATTGGATCTCCATACCACTCTTCGCATAGACCCAGCGCTCGATCTTTCCATCCTTGATCAAAGCCTTGGCCTGCACCGGACGCACACCGAAAATGGTGGCCGCTTCATAGGCCGCAAGTCCAGTCTGATACTCGGTCCCATCGATCGTCTCTTCTCCACTGGCTTTCCATCCTTTCACCTGTTCGGTTTTAAATTCCTTCACCGCCCCGCCGGCGATGCTCTTCTTCATCAACTCTTCAATCTGCCCGTCAGTCAACTTGCCTCCTCCAGCGGGTGCGGGAGTTGGTGCAGGCTCGGGCATAGGCTCAACGGCGGGAGTGGGTGTCGGAGCCTCAACAACAGCAACTGGTTCAGGTCCCGGAGCAGGAGCGGGAGAAGGAACTGGTGCAGGTGCCGGCTTCGGGACCGGCGGCGTGATTTCAGCCATCGCCCCGCCTCGATCAGCCACGGCTTTCTCGAACTTCTTTTGTGCTAAAACCATGTAAATGTCCGTATCCTCTGGAGAGACCTTCCCCTTCCCGTTGCTTTGGGGGTTTTCAATGATCAGTTGATCATCCTTACGATTGAGAAGATTGACAACGTCCCCCTTGCTCAATCGAACTTCACCCTCGCCATCAGTCGTCGGGATGGTGACCGGATTTCTAATTTTGACCGTTTGAGGGAGATCAGCGTCCCGATATTCAGCCAGGTCAATCGTGTAAACAGCGCCATTGAATTCCACCTCCTGCACGAGATCACTCTCCTTCTCTTTGTCATCTACCAGCATAGGGGTGATCGTCGGTCCGAGAACGTAACCGAGAAAATAGAGAACAAATACAACAGCGGCAAATTTGGCGTACTTCATAAACAATCGAGGGTGTTTGGAAGAAACTAGAGCAGGGAAAAGCACTTGTCACGCTGTCAAAGTCGGCATTTGACCTTTTCTCCTGGAAGGGAAAGTCTCCCCGCATGGCAGAGACCCGTTTGTTCCTCCTCGATGGCATGGCCCTCGTTTACCGCGCCCATTTTGCCTTTATCCGCAATCCCATCACGAATTCCCAAGGCGTGAACACCTCGGCAATCTACGGATTCATCAATACCCTTCTCACCATCATCGAAAAAGAGTCCCCGACCCACCTCGCCGTGGCCTTCGACACCTCGGCCCCCACTTCCCGCCACAAGGCCTACCCCGCATACAAAGCCCAGCGCGAGGCGATGCCCGAGGAACTGGCGGCCGCCATCCCCGAGGTCAAAAAACTCTGCAGGGCCTTTCGCATCCCGGTCCTTGAAATCGATGGATTCGAGGCCGATGACATCATCGGAACTGTCGCCCGAAGAGCAGAAGAAGCAGGGAATATCGACACTTTCATGGTCACTCCTGATAAGGATTTCGCCCAGCTCGTTGCACCCCGCACCACCATGTGGAAACCCGGTCGCCAGGGATCCGATCACGAAGTTCTCGACCTCCCCGCCATTCTTAAAAACTGGGAGATCGAATCACCCAGGCAAGTAATCGATATCCTCGGCCTCTGGGGCGATGCCTCGGACAATATTCCCGGGGTTCCGGGAATCGGAGAAAAAACGGCCAAAAAACTCGTCGCACTCTATGGCTCCGTCGAGGGCCTCATCGCAAACACTGATAAACTCAAAGGGAAGCAAAAGGAAAACGTCACCAATTTCGCCGACCAGGCGCTCCTTTCGAAAGAGTTGGCCACGATCATCACAGACGTCCCGGTGGAAGAAACCTTCGATGATTTCAAACTGGAAGAGCCCGAGGAAGACACCCTGAAAGAACTCTTCGAAATCTGGGAATTCCGAACCCTAACCAAGAGACTCTTTGGCTCCAAGGAGACAACAGAGGAAGCTGCCGCCCCAGTTTTTCAAAGCCTCATAACTCTCAAAGACATCCCGCATGACTACCACCTCGTCGAATCAGATAATGACCTCGACAAACTCATCGCCCGCCTTCTAAAAACCGAGGTCTTTTGCTTCGACGTCGAGACCACCTCGCTTGATCGCTTTCAGGCCAAACTTCTTGGCATCGCATTTTCTCTCAATGCAAACGAAGCCTACTACCTCCCCACCCCGGACTGGCCCTCCCTCCGTGAAAAAATCCTCCCCGTCTTTGAGTCGGGCGCTCTGAAAGTCGGTCACAACCTTAAATTTGACCTCGCCATCATGCTCTCGCACGATGTCGCGGTCACCGGCCCCTTCTTCGACTCCATGCTCGCGCATACCCTCGTCGCGCCCGATCAAAAACACACCATGGATTCCCTCTCCGAGAATCTTCTTGGCTACTCTCCGGTCAAACTTGTCGATCTCTTCTCGGGGCAACAAAGTGAAGAAGATGACCTTTTCGCCGCGGCCGCTAAAAAGAAGGCTTTAAAAGGCGAACTCGATCCATCCGAACTCGCCGTCGAAACCCTCGCCGAATACGCCGCCGAGGATGCCGACGTCACTCTGCAGCTCTATCGGAGGCTCCTTCCCGAGCTCAAGGAACTGGGCCTCCTTCATGTCATGGAAGACATCGAAGCCCCCCTCCTCCCTGTCCTCGTTGCCATGGAAGCCGAGGGCATCACCATGGATCAAACCGTCCTTGATGACGTCGGCATTGTCCTTCGCGAAAAAATCGAAATCCTTAGCATCGAAATCGAAAAGGCCGCTGGCCGGCCCTTTAATCTGAACTCCCCCAAGCAGCTCGGCGAAATTCTCTTTGGCGAGATGCAGCTTGTCGAGAAACCCAAGAAAACAAAAACGGGGCAATTCAAAACCGACGAACAAACTCTCGCCAGCCTTGCGACAAAGCACCCCATCGTCGCCAACATTCTGAGCTACCGCGAGGCAAGCAAGCTCAAGTCCACCTACGTCGACGCCCTCCCGCACCATCGGGCCATGCACACCGGTCGCGTTCACACTCATCTCCACCAACTTGTCACCTCAACCGGTCGTCTCGCCTCCAGCGATCCCAATCTTCAAAACATTCCCATTCGTTCTGAAATGGGCCGGGAACTCCGACGCGCCTTCGTCCCACGGGGCCCCGAATTCACCCTGATGGCGGCCGACTACTCACAGGTCGAACTCCGCGTCATGGCATCGCTCTCCGGCGATCCCGCCATGATCGAAGCCTTCCAACAGGACCTGGATATTCACACCGCGACCGCGGCCCGTGTCTTCGGAGTTGAGACCGCCGACGTCACTTCTGACATGCGTCGCACTGCCAAAATGGTAAACTTTGGCATCATCTATGGCATTTCCGCCTTTGGACTATCCCAACGTCTGGGCATCCCCCGGGGAGAGGCTTCCGAAATCATCAAAACCTACTTCGAGCAGTATCCTGCCATCAAGCAGTTCATGGAAGACACCACCGAGAGCGTCCGTGAAAAAGGATATGCCCAAACCCTTGCCGGGCGGCGGCGCTACTTCAAAGACATCAAATCCGGTAATGCCAGCATTCGAGCAAATGCCGAGCGAGCCGCGATCAACAGCCCGATTCAGGGCACCGCAGCCGATATGATCAAACTTGCCATGGTGCGCATTCACGAAATCATGCTGGGGCGAAAGTCCAGGATGATTCTACAAGTGCACGACGAACTCCTTTTCGACCTCCATCAGGACGAACGGGAAGAATTACCCCCTCTCATCGTCGCCGCCATGGCATCCGCCATCACTCTTCCGAATAATGTCCCCATAAAAATCGACACCGGATTTGGCGACAACTGGTTGCAAGCCCACTAGTCTTGCCTACACTCCTCCCTGCTATGAAATCATTCTTAAACCTCGCCCTCGTCGCCCTCCTTACCTCATTTGGATTCGCTCAGGAAGTAACCAAACCCGAAGTCATCGAGAAAAAAGAAGCTCCCAAAGAGTCCACGGAAGTCACGGTCATCATGTCTACCTCCATGGGTGACATTCATATTGAACTCGACTCGAAGACCGCGCCCAAGACCGTCGGGAACTTCCTCAAATACGTCGATGCCAAGTTCTACGACGGAACCATCTTCCACCGGGTCATGAATGGGTTCATGATTCAGGGCGGTGGATTTAAGGAAGAAGAAGGAAGCTTCAAAAAACAGAAAACCAATCCTCCCGTGAAAAACGAGAGTTCAAAAACGCCCGGCAACACACGAGGAACCATCGCGATGGCTCGCACACCCGATCCAAACAGTGCCACCTCGCAGTTCTTCATCAATGTCGTCGATAATCTCGGACTCAACTACCCTCTCAATGGCGGAGGCTATGCGACCTTCGGTAAAGTCACCAAGGGCATGGATATCGTCGATAAAATCAAGGCCGTAAAGACAACCACCAAGAACGGCATGCAAAACGTTCCAGTGGAGACCGTCACCATTAAGTCGGTCAAACGAGCCAAATAAGCCACCCAGACTTCAGTCATGAAATACCTCGTCCTTCTCCTTGCCACCTTCTTCCTGGTCTCCTGCAAAAGCGGGAGTGAAAACAATGCCGCCAATGATACGGGATCGGATCCAACCGGCTCGGATCTCGTCGACCCGGACCGTAAGGTCGGCTCTGCCGATATCATCATTGAAACCAGCATGGGACCCATCAAGGTCAAGCTTCACCACGACATCGCTCCAGTGACTGTTGAGAACTTTCTAAGCTACGTCGACAAACAGCACTACGACGACACCATCTTCCATCGCGTCATCTCAAATTTCATGATCCAGGGTGGCGGCTTCCAAATGAACAATGGCGTTGCCAAAGAAAAACTCACCGGAAAAGGAATCAAAAATGAAAGCCCGCAGACCCAAAGCAACCTTCGCGGCACCCTCTCGATGGCCCGCACCGGAGACCCGGACAGTGCAACCGCGCAGTTTTTCATTAATGTCGTTAATAACGACGAAACCGGCAAAGTGGCAAACCTGAACTATCCAAACAGTGCCGGTCATGGATACGCCGTCTTTGGCGAAGTGAGCGAAGGCATGGACGTCGTTGACAAGATCAAAGAAGTGAAGACCCATCGGACCAGCACGCTTTCCCTTGATGCCGCTGAACGCTACACCGTTGGCGAATTTGACGATGTCCCCGTCGATCCTGTCTTCATCAAGTCCATTCGGCGCGCCAATTAACCACCTTCCACCCACTGCATGCTCTGGCTTCTCATCCCTCTCGGCTTCCTTCTGGGGTCCATTCCTTTCGGCCTCCTTCTTGGTAAGCTCAAGGGGGTTGACATTCGTGAACACGGCTCCGGCAACATCGGAGCCACCAATGTCTTTCGAACTCTCGGCAAGAGGTCCGGGATCCTTTGCCTTCTCCTTGATTTCCTCAAAGGCCTCGTCCCTGTTCTTCTGGCGGAAAACCTCCTACCATCCGGAACGATGGGTCAAAGCATCGCAGTCGGAACCGCTCTCGCCTCTATTCTGGGGCACAATTATTCCCCTTGGATTGGCTTCAAAGGTGGTAAAGGAATCGCCACCAGTGCCGGTGCTCTGGCAGGTCTCATTCCACCGGTTGCTTTCGTTCTCCTCATTCTCATTTTCGTGATTTTCACTTTCACCACGAAGTATGTTTCTGTCGGTAGTATCGCCACCGCCGTTGCCCTTCCGATTTTGATGCTTTGGGGCTCCTACCACCACGGCAAGATCGCTGATGGCACCTGGAACAAGCCTCTCTTCATTTTCTCCCTCATTGCAGGCTCGCTCGCGGTCTGGAAGCACCGGGCCAATATTGTCCGACTTCGTGCCGGAACCGAAAACCGCATCGGACAAAAGATAAAGAAGGAGGCGAATTCATGAAGTTTCAACATCCGGTCGTCATCGGTTCCGGTTCCTGGGGGACCGCGCTCGCTATCTTTCTCGCCCGGAAATGTCCCCAGGTCCACCTGGTTGGCCGCGATGAGCAAGCAGTCGCCGCCATCAACGAAACCCACTTCAATAAACGCTATCTCCCGAAGTCCAAACTTCCGGAAAACCTGATTGCAACCACCGATACCAATATCGTTCAAAAAGCAGACCTCGTCCTCTTTGTCGTCCCAACCTCGGCAACCCGTGCCACTGCCGAAATGCTGGCTCAACACGGCGTTCCCGGGGAGGCCGTTCTTCTCTCCTGTGCCAAGGGCATCGAACGCGAAACCGGAAAGCGGATGTCTCAGATCATCGAAGACAGCTTTCCTAAAAACCGCATTGCCGTCTTTTCCGGTCCCAATCACGCCGAGGAAATTGCCGAAGGTCTGCCCGCGGCCGCCACCATCGGCTGCCACGACCAGGAAGTTGGCGAAGGATTGCAGGACGTTTTTGCCAACGAACGCTTCCGCTCCTACACCAACCACGACATCGCCGGAATCGAACTCGGCGGAGCCATCAAAAATGTCTTCGCCATCGCCTCGGGTGTCGCCATGGGCTTGAAACTTGGCGACAATGCCATCTCCGCCCTCGTCACCCGCGCTCTTGCCGAAATGACCCGCCTGGGAACCGATCTGGGAGGAGACCCCGAAACCTTTGCCGGTCTCTCCGGACTCGGTGATCTCATCGCCACTTGTTTTTCCGTTCACTCGCGAAACCACAAAGTCGGCCTCGCACTTGGACAGGGCAGGAAGCTCGAAGAAGCGGTCTCCGAACTCGGCATGGTCGCGGAAGGCGTCCCCAACACCCGCTCAATTTACGAAGCCGCTCGCAGGGTCAAGGCCCGCACTCCAATTCTTGATGTCGTCTATGCCATGCTCTATCAGGATGTTCCCCCGGCCGAAGCTCTCGACCGGCTTTTCAGACAAACGCCTAGAAAAGAAGCCGAATAGAAAATCGCTTCTCCCATTTGGCTTTCCACCAGAAGCCCGGGCGGTTTACGGCCCATTTCACACTGTTTCCAAAGACTCTCCCGGCACACTGCGATGCTCCGGGCATACTCCATTGCCAGGATCACGCCCGCCCCGTCAGGCTATCGCGGAATCCTTGTAACTCTAG
>CALFSW010000367.1 GCA_937916505.1 uncultured Verrucomicrobiales bacterium
GGTTGTCAGTTTGGAGGATTCCACCCCCACCTGACAACCCATGTCATCTAGCAGCCAAAAAAGAACTTGGCAACGCGGGCTGGGAATCTACGCTCTCTTGCAGAGAACAACCCCCTTTCTCCCCCATCCGCTCCGGTCCAAGGGCGGCTTCAAGCACCTCCCTCCAAAAGCAATTTCCTAGCAGCGAACAACCAGGCCACGGGCATCGTCAACGACGAAGTCTTCGAGCTGAAAATGGAACCGGCGAACTGGGGCGAGATCACGTTCCAGCCGTGACGATCACCGAGTGCACTCCACCCATTAACCTTGCCCATGGAACCAACCATTCTTCACCCATGAGTCCCAGGAATGATGAACGAACAACCCAAACGGCAGGGCATCAGCCGCATGTTCACTCGCGGCTTCGCGCCGCACGTTCCACACTGCTCATTCATATGCTATCATGGCCTCCCCGAGCTGCTCGGCAGCAACCCAGACACCAGCTCAGCCGTTCCGGCGCGCCGCGCTCACAAACCCTAGTCTGCTTTCCTATGACACGATTCGTTTTCGGCCTCTCAGCCATCGTCGCCTTGGTTGCCCCGGCCTCGTCGCGGGCGGAGGAAGTCAGGGACATTGACAAGGTCGTGCAGCCGTTCCTTCAGAAGCACTGCGTGGAGTGTCACGACGCGGAGGTGCAAAAGGGGGAATTCCGGGTGGACAATCTCTCGCCGAAGGTGGGGACCGAGAACACGCCGCAGTGGCTGGAAGTCATGGAACGCATCAACACGGGGGAGATGCCGCCGAAAAAGGTGAAGGTCCGCCCAGGCGCGGACGAGAGCGCCAAGGTGGTGGAGTGGATCGCTGCCCGGATGAAGGAAGGCGAATCCGCCCGCATGGCCGCACGCGGACGGGTCAGTTACAACCGCCTCACGCGGGACGAGTATGTGAACACAGTGCGCGATCTCATCGGCGTGCACTTCGACGCGAATGATCCTGGCAACCTCCTTGAGGACCCGGAATGGCACGGCTTTGAACGCATCGGGTCGGTGCTGACGCTATCGCCATCGAACATTGAGAAGTATCTCGGGGCGGCGGAGACCATTCTCGATGAAGCGTATCCCGATCCGCTGCCGGAGAACGCGAAGCCCGCGCCGCCTTTCGGTGGCTCGAAGCCGGCGATTGAGGAAGAACAGATCAACGAGCGACATCGCGAACGGTTGCGCGAGTTGGGGCTACTCGACAAGGTGCGTTTCGAAATGTGGGCTGGCGACATCTTCCGCCACTCGAATTTGAGGCAGCCGCTGCCGGGGCCAGGAATCTATGAGATAAGCTACACCCTCAGCGGCTTGAAGCCGGAGAATGGCCGTGCACCGCGCCTCAAGGTTTATGAGACGAGGCTTGACCGCGTGTTGTTTGAGCGGGACATCGTCGCGCCAGAGGACAAGCCGATCACCGTGACGTTCCGTGCGCATTTGCCGAAGGATCCGCACATTCACGTGTATAACGACGTGCCGGGTCCATCGAATAATCCGCGCTCGGGGCGTCATGGCGAGGTGCCCTTCATCAGCACGAAGATTGGCCGCATTCCCTGGCAGATGAAGCTCACCGATGAAGCGGGCCAGGCGCGCTATCCCTTCCTCATTCTGGACTCGGTCTCGTGGAAGGGGCCGATCATCGAGGAGCACGAGCAGCAACTGCGCAATGACTACATGCCGAGCGAAGAGGGAAACATGCAGCAGGCCCGCGCCTGCCTGGCCACTTTGGCGAAGCGTGCCTTTCGACGTCCCGTCGCTGACGAGGAGATCGATCACTACCTGCGCATCGTGCAGAGCGAACTCGATGCGAAGGAGACCTTCCGAAACGCGGTGAAAGCGGGGATGCTCGCCATCCTGAACTCGAAGAGCTTCCTCTTCATCGCCGAGGGCGACGAGAACACATCGCGCCACACGCTCAACGATTGGGAGATCGCGTCGCGTCTGTCTTACCTGCTCTGGAACACGATGCCCGATGCCGAATTGTTCGCGCTCGCCGAGCAGGGCAAGCTGCGCGACAAGGCGGTGCTCGCCCAGCAGGTCACGCGTCTGCTGGCCGATGCGCGCTCGCAGCGCTTCACAGATTCCTTTGCCACCCAATGGCTGCGCTTGAAAAAGGTCGGCATGTTCCCGCCCGACAAGAATCTGTACCCGGACTACGACAACGCGCTTGAAACGAGCATGGTCGGCGAGACCAAGGCCTTCTTCCGTGAAGTGCTCAGCAGCGGCCTGACGCTTCGCGAGTTCTTGCACTCGGACTGGAGCATGATGAACCCGCGGCTTGCGCAGTTCTACGGCCTGCCCGAGGGGACGTTGGGCGGCGCCGACGAGTTTCAACGCGTCTCCTTGCCCGCTGAAAGCCATCGCGGCGGCTTACTTACGCAGGCCTCGATTCTTTCGCTCACGAGCGATGGCGTGCGGCATCGCCCCGTACATCGCGGCGTGTGGGTCATGGAGTCCATCTTCGGCAAGTCACCACCGCCGCCGCCCGCAAACGTGAATCCCATCCCCACGAATCCCACCGGCCCGAAAGCCACGCTGCGCCAGAAGCTCGAAGCGCACGTCCAGGACGCCAACTGCGCCGCCTGCCACGCGAAGATTGATCCCCTCGGCCTGGCGTTTGAAAACTACGACGCCATCGGCCGCTGGCGCACGGAAGAAGTCACCGACGGCATCGGCGAGAACCCGAAAGTCACCGCTGCCGGAATGCTCCCGGACGGTCGCGAATACCTGAATGTTGACGAGTTCAAGAAGCTCCTCGTAGCGGATCTCGACGCCTTCAATCACACCTTCATCGAGAAGCTCGCCATCTATGGCCTGCGTCGCAGCATGTCGTTTGACGACCGCGATGATCTGAAAGCCATCGCCGCTGCGAGCAAGGCCATGGACTATCGCGTGAAGGACATCGTCACCGCACTCGTCACCTCCGAACTTTTCCAAAAACGCTGACACGAACTTATGAGCAACCTGAACTTAAACCACTGGCAAATCAGCCGCCGCGAGGCCCTGCGCGGACTCGGTGCCACCATCGCCCTGCCATTCCTCAATGCCATGCTGCCTGCCAGCGCGCGTGCCGCCGCCGTGGCCGCCAAGCCGAAGCGCAGCGTGTTTCTCTATATCCCGAACGGCGTGAATACGCTGACGTGGCAGATCGAGCAGGCGGGTGCCGACTACCAATTCACCAAGCCACTCGCTTCGCTCGAAAAGCATCGCGCAGACATCACGCCAATCAGCGGCCTGCATCACCCAATGGTGCTGGGCAAGCATCACAATTGCGAGAAAGTCTGGCTCACCGGCGCGAACGTGCCGGGCGATGGCGGTTCCTTCCGCAACACCGTCTCCGCCGATCAGCTCATCGCCGAGGTGCATGGAGCCGCGACGCGCTTCTCGTCGCTCGAGATGGCCGTCGAGGGCCAGTCGCTGGCGTGGTCAAAGGACGGCATTCAGATTCCGGCGGAACGTAACACGCAGCAAATTTTCAATGCGCTCTTCGGGGTCGAGAGGGACAGCAAGGAGACCATTCGCCGCCGTCTCAGCCGCCGCGGCAGCATCCTCGATCTCGTGGCCGATGACGCCAAGCGCGTGAACAACAAGCTTGGCAGCGAGGATCGCAGCAAGCTCGACGAGTATTTGACTGCCGTTCGCCAGGTCGAGGAACGCACCCGCCGCGCCGATGAATGGCTCAACGTCGCCAAACCCGTCGTCCCCGCTGACGAAGCCGCGCGCCTCCAGCGCAAGCTCAGCATGGCCGAGGCCGGTGCGTATTACCGCCTGTTCTACGACCTCATGGTCATGGCGCTGCGCACCGATTCCACCCGCGTCATCACCTGCGGCATCGGCAGCGAGGCGCAAGGCGGAGCCATTCCCGACATTGGTATTTTGCAGCAACGCCACGGCCTCTCGCACCACAACGGCGACCCCGAACAGCTCCGTCGCCTCACCGAGGCGGACACTTTCCTCGTTGGCCAGTTCAGCTATTTCCTCGACCAGCTCAAGGAGCACAAGGAAAGCGACACGCCACTGCTCGATACCACGCAAGTCCTCTGGGGCAGCGGCATGGCCTACGGCCACAGCCATGGCAACGCCAATCTGCCGACCATCCTCGCGGGTGGTAAAGCGCTCGGCTACAAGCACGGCACGCACGTTGATTTCAATCTGCCCAAGATCGGCAAATACAACGTGGCCGATGCGACCGCCCACTATCAGATCTGCTCCCGCCCCGTGGACAGCGATGCCCGCGTGAGCAACCTGCTGCTCACCATGCTGCAACGCGCAGATGTGAAAGTGGACAAGTTCCAGGACAGCATCGCGCCGATCTCGCAGATCGTCGCGTGATCCACGCAAGGTGAATAAAAACTGAAATCAGAAAGATGATGGCTGAACTTTCCATGCGCCTTCTCGTCGCCCTATGCCTCGCGGCGTCGATCCTCCATGCCGAGGACAAACCCAAGTTCCGCACCGATGCCGATGGCCCGGTGCAGGCGGGCGAGAAACGCACGAACCCCAAAGACCGAAAGCCCGGCGACAAGCCGGAGTGGTTTCAGCTCGTCGAAGGGCAGTTCCCGCCGGAGGGTTCAGCGCACGCCGTCTCGGGTGAACTCATCGATGTCGATCACCTGGAACGTCGATTCCAGATGCGGGTAGACCGCAATGACAGCCAGGATGCCGGCATTGTGGATTTGCCGCTGGATGCGACCATGCTGCCGTATGGCTCCATCTGGTATCTAGGGGCACCGGCGGCGTTGCAGGACATCCCGCTCGGCACGCATCTGCACGGCTTGTTTTACCAGAGCGATCCGGACGACAAGACTCCACTGCCCTACAACGCTCACAGCCGCAAGACACCTGACTGGGAATTTCGCCGCTGCTTCCGCATCGAGGACGATTTCTCGTTCTATGGACGGCAGAAGCAGCTCTGGAAGATCGACAGCGTGGACATCGATGCGAAGAAACTCACTGCCACACTGCTGGACAACGGCCAGCCCGGCGGCCCGCCGAAGATCTTTGATCTGCTCACCAGCACCCGGGTGTTCAGCGGCAGCAGTATCGCGGATCTCCAGGCCATCCAACCAGGACAGACCGTGCTCTTCAACCTCACCTGGGCCACGCTTTACGGCCCGGGGCGCATCACCGACATCTGGCTTGATCAACCGGCCCGCGCCCTCGCTACCGCGAACCAACTCGAACGCCATCGCAACCACATCCGCGAGCGCGGTTTGCCCGGCTGGGTCAACGCCGTGGACGACGCGAAGCAAATCGTCACCATCACGTTCTTCGGCGGCGTTGATCCAAAGCTGTTCGACGAGTTGAAAGGCATCAACGAAGAGCCGCAGGGCTGGCCGTTTTCCTTTCCTGAAGATGATCCGAAAGCGCCGAAGGGCGGCATCGCCGTCGCACGCGAAAGCCTCATGACCTACGATCCCGTGAATGACCGGAAAGGCGGCAACATTCTCGACATCAAAAACGTTCCCCTCGAGCCCGGCAGCAGTGGCGTGCAGATCAAAGTGAAATGCGGCATGATGCTGGAAGGCTATCGCCCGCGCCGCATCGTCCGCTTCTATCCAGCCACGTGGAAAGTCATCGCGCTGCCGCTGGAAGAACAGTTCCACGGGCGCGAGTAATACTCACATTTATCCACCGCCATGAAACCCAGCCTCAGAAGTGGAGGCGCTTGGCCAAGCGCACACGCAATCCAAAGAACGAAGAACCAAGAACATGAAACTCCATTTCATTACCGCCCTGCTTGGCATCGGCATGTCTGCCACGAGCCTCGCCGCTGAAGCCTTTCGCGTCTATGCGCCTGCCAGCAAGACGCAAACCCTTTGGATCGTTGACGCCCTTCCCAAGGAGGACGGTGGATTGGAACTCAAGCTGGCTGAAAAGCGGGAGCTGGGATTCAATGGTCGAGTCATCGCCGCGCACCCGAATAAACCGCTGCTCTACATCTGCGGCGGCGGCAAAGAGACGGGCAAGATCCCCGGCGCTGTGGTGACCTTGGCCAAAGACGGTGCCTATTCGAGCCATCAGCAGGTGGCCTTCAATGACGATGCTGCCTATCTCAGTCTCGATCGCACGGGTGCGTTCCTCTTCGGTGTCAGCTATGGAAACGGGCGGCTCAATGCCTATCGCCTCGGTGAAGACGGACTGCCGGGAAAAGCCGTGGCGACGATTGATGAGGGCAAGAAGGAAGCCCACTGCGTCCTCATTTCGCCCGACAATCAGTTCCTCTATGTCCCCTATGTGAAGGGCAACCTGGCGCTCTTCCAATACCGATTCGATGCGACCTCCGGGGCGATCACGCCACTCAGCCCGGCCAATGCGAATCCCCCGGTTGGCACCGGCCCTCGCCACCTCGTCTATCACCCCAAGTTGCCGATGGTTTATTTCACGAACGAGCAAGGCATCGGCCTCTCCACCTACGAGCGGCGGCCCGACGGGCAGCTTGTTCTGAAGCAGGACATTCCGATCCTGCCGGAGGGAATGTCGAAGGAGGGCCTCAGTGCGTCCGACCTGGAGATCACACCGGACGGTAAGTTCATCTTCGCCGGATTGCGCGGACACAGTCAGGACTTTGATCGAATCGCCCGCTACCGGGTGAAAGACGACGGCCAGGCCGAGTTGCTCGGGCTGAACCCGGCGGACAAGATTCCGTGGGGGCTGGCGCTATCTCCAGACGGCAAGTATCTCCTCGTTTCCGCCTACAATGGGGCGACCCTCACGGGCTACCGAATCACCACCGACGGCAATTTGGAAAAAGCAGCGAGCCTCTCGTGGGACGCAGAGATTTCCGACCTCCTCACGCGCTGATTCTCTTCCCTCTCAATCCTTGGCCCATGAAACCAACCATCCTTCACCCAGGAATCACCGCAATGATGAACGAACAACCCAAACAGCAGGGCATCAGCCGCCGCGATCTGCTCGCATCGGCTGGTGCGACGGCGGCCGGTATACTGCTGTTGAACGAAGTGTCAGCGGCCGACAACCCCGCGGCTGATGTTGGCGACCGCGCGTCGTCGATCAAGATCACCGGCTTCAAGACCTACCCTGTCGGCAGCAAGACGCTGTTGAAAATCGAAACCAACCAACAGGTTTTCGGTTGGGGCGAGATTTCGCAATTGCCGCCGACGGTCGCGGAGCCGCTCATGCAATCGATGTTTGAACTGCTCGACGGCGAGAACCCAACCCGCATCGAGCATCTCTGGCAGAAATTGTATCGCGCGCACCGGGATTATCGCGGCGGCGCCTTCATGCTGCACACGATTGCAGGCATCGACATGGCCCTGTGGGACATCACCGGCAAACTGCATGGCGTGCCGGTTTATCGACTGATGGGTGGCCCGACACGCGACAGAATCCGCGTTTATCCCACGCCCAAGGCTTACAAGGTCCCCGCCGGTGGACCGCGTCCTGCGTCCGGCAATCCCGCCGACATCGAGCCGCTGGTGAAGGCGGTCAAGGAAGCGCGGGAACGGGTGGGCAAGGACGGCACGGTGATGTTTGACGCGCATTGTTGTCTGCCACCGCCGATGTTGATCCAGTTCGCCAATGCCATCGAGCCTTACGACGTGTTGTGGATCGAGGAACCGGCGGTGCCGGGAAACATCGAGGTGTTCAAGCGCATCAAGCAGTCCGTCAAAGTGCCGCTGGCTTCGGGCGAGCGTGACCGGACGATCTGGGAGGTGATCCCGTATTTGCAGGAGCGCTGCATCGACATCATCCAGCACGATTGCGCGCATGGCGGCGGCATCACGCAGATGAAAAAGGTGGCGGTGCTGGCGGAGACTTACACGGTGCCGCTCGCGCCTCATTCGATTGCGTCGTTCATAGGCGTGGCGGCAAGCTTTCATGTCGCGGCGTCCATCCCGCTGTTTCTCATTCACGAATACTACTCCAATGACTGCGGCGGCACGCTCAAGAAAAGTTGGGAGGTCGACAAGAATGGAGACTCCTCGCTGCCACAGGGGCCGGGGCTGGGCGTCGAGGTCGATGAAGCGGCGCTCGCGAAGATGGATCCGACGAAGTTCAAATGGCCCGGCCAGAA